>JAFIEN010000370.1 GCA_020832515.1 Rubellimicrobium sp.
AGGGCAGATGCACGGAGACAGCATGAACAGACTGCGGCTGGGGGTGAACATCGACCATGTGGCCACCGTGCGCAACGCGCGCGGCACCGCCTATCCCGACCCGGTGCGCGCGGCGCAGCTGGCCGAAGAGGCAGGCGCGGACGGCATAACCGCACATCTGCGCGAGGACCGCCGTCACATCAGCGACACCGATATCGAGCGGCTGGCCGCAACCTTGCGGGTGCCGCTCAATTTCGAGATGGCCGCCACGGTCGAGATGCAGGCCATCGCGCTTCGCCATCGGCCCCATGCGGTCTGCATCGTGCCTGAAAAGCGCGAGGAACGCACGACCGAAGGCGGGCTCGAGGTCGCGCGGCAGGAAAATGCGCTGGCCCATTTCATCGCGCCCCTGCGCGAGGCGGGTTGCCGCGTGTCGATCTTCATCGCCGCCGACCGCGCGCAGGTCGAGGCCGCCCACAGGATCGGGGCGCAGGTGGTGGAACTGCATACCGGTGGCTATTGCGACCACCATCACGAGGGCGATCTTGCGGCGCGGGACGGCGAACTCGTGCGGCTGACCGAGATGGCGGCACTGGCGCATGACCTTGGCCTCGAGGTGCATGCAGGCCACGGGCTGACCTACGAGACGGTGGGGCCGATCGCCGCGCTGCCGCAGGTGATGGAGCTCAACATCGGGCATTTCCTTGTGGGCGAGGCGATCTTCCGCGGTCTGCCCGGAGCGATGGCCGAGATGCGACGGCTGATGGACGAGGCGCGCGCGTGATGGGTAGAGGCCGGAATTTGGCCAAATTCCGGCAGGCCGAATTTGGCCAAATTCGGCCTTGCGTCGTGCCGTCATGATCCTCGGCATCGGCACCGACCTGTGCAACATCGAGCGGATCGAGGCGACGCTCGCCCGCTTCGGCGACCGGTTCCTGACCCGCGTCTTCACCGAACGCGAACAGCGCAAGGCGGCCTCCCGCCCGCGCGCCGTGGCCGCCACCTATGCCAAGCGCTGGGCCGCGAAAGAGGCCTGCTCCAAGGCGCTGGGCACCGGCCTGCGGATGGGCATCGCCTGGAAGGACATGGCCGTCACCAACCTGCGCACGGGTCAGCCCGTGATGCATGTCACCGGTTGGGCCAGGGACCGGCTGGACGCCATGACCCCGCCGGACCACGAAGCCGTGATCCATGTCACCCTGACCGACGACCATCCCTGGGCCCAGGCCTTTGTGGTGATCGAGGCCCGGCCGATCCCGGCCCGGCCTGCCCGGGACAGCCAGCTTGCTTGACACAGGCAGACGCGCCGATCATGTAGCAGCGGCACGAAAAGGAGGCCCGAGCGCATGGCTCAGAAAGCAGGTCTCGGCGCATCCATCGTCGAGACAGTCAAGACCGTCGTCTATGCGCTTCTGATCGCCGGCGTATTCAGGACCCTCTTCTTTCAGCCGTTCTGGATCCCCTCCGGCTCTATGAAGGATACGTTGCTGATCGGCGACTTCCTGTTCGTCAACAA
The DNA here is from genome assembly GCA_020832515.1 of Rubellimicrobium sp. GTDB lineage: Bacteria > Pseudomonadota > Alphaproteobacteria > Rhodobacterales > Rhodobacteraceae > JAFIEN01. Next base: position 1,496 of record JAFIEN010000370.1, read on the forward strand.
GATGGCCTACGGCTATTCCTATGCCTCCTGCCCATCGATCCGGATCGAGCGGCTGGGGGTCGACATCGGAGCGGACGATTTCTGCGGCATCTTCCAGGGGGCTGACCGCCGCCTCTTCGGCTCTGAACCAGAGCGCGGCGATGTCGTGGTCTTCCGCCATCCGGTGACGGGGGCCGATTTCATCAAGCGCTTGATCGGCCTGCCGGGCGATCGCATCCAGATGGTCAACGGCATCCTCTACATCAACGACCAGGCGGTGCCCCAGGAAGACGGCGGCTTCTTCATCGAGACATTCGAGCCGCAAGGCCCCCAGGGCATTCCGCCGCGCTGCATGAACGGCGCGGTGGGCCTTGGCGGCGAATGCATCAAGCAGCGCTTCATCGAGACGCTGCCCAACGGGGTAAGCCATTCGGTGCTCAACATCGGCATGCAGGGTTCGGACAATACCGGTGTGTTCGTCGTGCCCGAAGGCGAGTATTTCTTCCTTGGCGACAACCGGGACAATTCGACCGACAGCCGCGTGCCACAGGCCGCGCGCGGCGTAGGCACCGTGCGGCTGGAAGAGATCGTGGGCCGTGCCGACCGGATCATGTTCTCATCGGCGGGCCGGTCGATGCTGGCCTTCTGGACCTGGCGGTCGGACCGCTATTTCAAGAGGATCGAGTGAGGCTGTCAGGCGATCTCAGGGCCTTCGCCGCGCGGCTGGGGCATGAGTTTGCCGACCCCCGCCACCTTGTGCGCGCGCTGACCCACGGTTCGATCACCGGGCCCAACCGCGAGGATAACCAGCGGCTCGAATTCCTTGGTGACCGCGTGCTGGGCCTTGCCATGGCCGAGGCCTTGCTCCAGGCCGATCCGGCCGCGACCGAGGGCCAGATCGCGCCGCGCTACAACCGCCTTGTCCGGCGCGAGGCCTGTGCCGAGGTCGCGCGCGAAATCGGGCTGGGCGATGTGCTCAAGCTTGGCCGGTCCGAGATGAAGACCGGCGGCCGGCGCAAGGAGGCGCTGCTGGCCGATGCGATGGAGGCGGTGATCGCCGCAGTCTATCTGGATGCGGGTTTCGAGACGGCGCGGGCCATGATCCTGCGCCTGTGGGGCGACCGGATCGGGGCGGTCCAGACCGATGCGCGCGACGCCAAGACCGCGCTGCAGGAATGGGCCCAGGCGCGCGGCGAGGCACCGCCCGCCTATGTGGAACTGAGCCGCGAGGGGCCCGATCACGCGCCGGTCTTTACCATCGAGGTGCGGCTTGCATCTGGTGCCGCCGAGCGTGCGCAGGCGGGTTCGAAGCGGCAGGCCGAGCAGATGGCGGCGGCCACGCTACTGGAAAGGGTGCAGGAATGACCGAGGGCGAGCACATGACGGCGGCAACGGGCGGGCCGGGCACAAGGGCCGGCTTCGTCGCCCTGATCGGAGAGCCGAATGCGGGCAAGTCCACGCTTCTGAACCGGATGGTGGGGGCCAAGGTCTCGATCGTCACCCACAAGGTCCAGACGACCCGGGCGCGGATCCGGGGCGTCGTGATCGAGGGGCAGTCACAGATCGTCTTCGTCGACACGCCGGGCCTGTTCCGGCCACGGCGCAGGCTTGACCGGGCGATGGTGGCGGCGGCCTGGGGCGGGGCGGCGGATGCCGATGTCGTGGTCCTTCTGATCGAGGCGCATCGCGGGCTGACCGAAGGGGTCGAGAAGATCCTCGAGGGGCTGGCCGACCGCGTGCATGGCCTGCCCGTGGCGCTGGCGATCAACAAGATCGACCGGGTCAAGGCCGAAAACCTGCTGGAGCTGGCCGAACGGATGAACGCGGCCTTTCCCTTCGAGCGGACCTTCATGATCTCGGCCGAGCGGGGGCATGGCTGCGATGACCTGCGGGTCTGGCTTGCCGGACGGATGCCCGAGGGGCCGTGGCTTTACCCCGAGGACCAGATCGCCGACCTGCCGATGCGGATGATCGCCGCCGAGATGACGCGCGAGAAGCTGACGCTGCGGCTGCATCAGGAACTGCCCTATGAGCTGACGGTCGAAACCGAGGCCTGGGAGGAACGCCCCGACGGTTCGGCCCGGATCGACCAGATCATCTATGTGGCGCGCGACGGTCACAAGGGGATCGTCCTTGGGAAGGGCGGCGAGACGCTCAAGGCCGTGGGTCAGGCCGCGCGGGCCGAGCTCGAGGCCTTCATGGGGCGGCGCGCGCATCTGTTCCTGACGGTCAAGGTGCGGCCGAACTGGCTGGACGAGGCGGAGCGCTATTCCGAGATGGGCCTTGATTTCCGGGACGGGGCCTGAGGCGGGATGCGGCTGACCGCGGGGATCTGGGTTGCGGCCTATCTCGCGCGGCTTCGGGTCGAGGGGATCCCGGCCTTCGTCGTGCGGCGGGGCGATGAGACGGCGGGGGCGGTCTTGGTGAAGCTCAACACG
>JAFIEN010000371.1 GCA_020832515.1 Rubellimicrobium sp.
CCATCTCGGGCGACAGTTCCGCCGCCTCGGCATCGGCCTTGACCGCGTCATGGTCGAAATCGTTGGCCGGCCCGATCAATTCGTTCGAGCAGACATCTTCGGCATTGATCACATCGGTCTGACCGATCTCGGCCGTCAGGTTGAAGAACTGCTGCCAGCTGTCCATGTCGTGCCAGCCCCAGCCGCCGCGATTGGCCATGTCGCCGCGGAAGACGTTCATCTGCTGGATGATCGACATGCCCCCCAGCTCCGGTCCGACATTGGCGGCCAGCGTGTCGAATTCGTCGAAGACCGCCTGAACCGCCGCCATCGGATTGTGTTCGGCAAACTCCATCCCCATGGACCAGCCGCGCAGATATTGTTCGAGGAAGGCCTTCTTCTCGGCATCCTCCAGATCGGCCGCGCGGATCACGAATGTATTTGCCGGCAGCGGCGAATTCTGCACGCCCAGCCAGTATTCGAACTCGAGCCCCGTGGCGATCCATTCCGCCCGCAGACCTTCCCAGGCCAGCGCCGCATCGCCCTGTCCCGCCTGCAGTGCGGTGCCCCAGGTCGGCCAGCCCGCCTCGACATAAGTGATCGTCGAGATGTCCACGCCCTGTGCTGCAAGCATCGGATCGACGATGGGCTGCCATGCGGCCGAGCCCAGAAGGATCGTCTTGCCTTCGATCCCCTTGATATCCGTCGGGCCTTCGCCCTTGCGGAAGGCAAGGCTGAACGTGTCGCGCGCGCCCATGTGGAAGACCGACTTGAGGTCCATCCCCTCGCGCAGCGCGAAGGAGAACACGCCCGGCGATGGGAAGCCCATGTCGGCCTGGCCCACATCGACGAATTTCACCGTCGCAGTCCCGTCCGAGGGGCCGGGCTGCATGTCGACCCTCAGATCGCCGAAATAGCCCATCTTCTTGGCAACCCAGAACCCGTAATCGTCCAGCACCTCGAGCGTGCCGCGCGGGGAAATCCAGGTGAAGGGCCGGTCGTAACCGCCCGCGAAAGAGGGCCTGATCCCAAGGCCCGAGACAAGGATCCCCGATCCCGTCACCGTCAGAAGCTTGCGTCGCGTCAGTCCGTTCATTGTCCAACTCCCCGTTGTATCATGCCGTTCAGATATGTCTGTTTGGGTGTCGCTTGCCCGGGACGGCCGCCTCAGGTCTCCCAGCTTGCCCATTTCTTGCCGATCAGGAAAAACGTCACATAAATGGCGATCCCCATGCCCGAGAGGATCAGGATCACCGCAAAGAACTCGGGCATGTTGATCATGCTGGAATAGGTGGTCAGCCGGTTGCCAAGGCCGAAACCGCCGCCCACCATCTCGGCGCCCACAGCCGTCAGCATTCCGAAGATCGCCCCGATCATCAGCCCCACAAGGATCATCGGCAGCGCCGCCGGTGCGCGCACCTTCCAGAAGATCTGCAGCGTCGAGGCGCCATAGCTGCGCGCCAGCGCGATCTTGGCGCTGTCGGTGCGCCGAAATCCGGTCGCCGAGTTGATCATCACCATCGGGCCGGAGGCGAGTGCCACCGCGATGATGCGCGGCTCGTAGCCGAAGCCGAAGCGCAGGATCAGGAGGGGCACCAGCGCCAGCATCGGCGTGGTCACAAGGATCAGGATATAGGGCGTGATCACCTTTTCGGCGAAGGGGAACTGGGTGATGACGGCGGCCAGGATCAGCCCGATCCCCGCCCCGATCCCGAAACCCGCCCCCAGCACCACCAGCGTATGCCCCCAATGTGGCAAGAGGCGCGGCATTTCCTTCACCAGCGCCGCGGCGACCTGCGACGGGCGGGGCAGGATGTAGTGCGGTACCTCGTTGAACCAGAGCAGGAATTCGATTCCGCCGATCACCACCACCGCCACCAGGATGATCACCACCACTTCGAGCGTGGTGCGCGCGCCGGTGCCTGCGGCAAGCCCGGCCGAACCGCCGCCGATACCGACCTCGGTCTTGCCCGCCTTGCGGAATTCCGGCGTGATATCGGCCATCTACTCCGCCGCCTTTCGTGTCTGCAGGCCATAGATGTCGGCCTTGATCGCATTCATCAGGTCAAAGACCTCGCGGCTTGCCATGGTCTCGATCGTGCGGGGGCGGGGCAGGTCGACCCTGTAGTCCGACAGCACCCGCCCGGGCCGCGGCGTCAGCACGATGACCCGGTCCGACAGAAAGATCGCCTCTTCGATGGAATGGGTGATGAAGACGATCGTGGTGCGCGTCTCGAGCCAGATTTCCTCGACCAGACGGTTCATTTCCTCGCGGGTGAAGGCGTCGAGCGCGCCGAAAGGTTCGTCCATCAGCAGAACGCCCGGGCGCAGCGACAGCGCCCGCACGATCGAGGCGCGCTGCTGCATCCCGCCCGAAAGCTGGCGCGGCATGTGCTTTTCGAAGCCGCGCAGGTCGACACGGTCGAGCAGGTGGTCGATCCAGTCCTGTTCGGGCTTGCGGCGCTTGATCTCGAAGGGAAAGCGGATGTTGGCGGCCAGGTTGCGCCAGGGCAGCAGGTTGGCCTCCTGAAAGACAAGGCCGATATCGGGATGCGGACCGGTGATCGGCTTGCCGTCCAGCGCGATCTCGCCCGCCGTCAGGCGATGCAGCCCGGCCATGGACCACAAAAGCGTGGTCTTGCCGCAGCCCGAGGGGCCGACGATCGACACGATGGTGCCGGGTGCGACGTCGAAGCTGCAGTCGCGCAGCGCCTCGACCTCGCCATAGGCCTTGCCGGCGTCACGCACCGAAAGCCCGGCCTGACGCCTGCCCGAAGTCGATGACATGTGCGGCCCCTCGATCATGCCTTGAGGATTGTGACTAACCTACATTCCTGTCAACGATTCGTAACGACGCTTTCTGCTTATCCTCGAAACATCTGGAAAAGATCAGGAAACCTGTGTAACTTTCCGACATGGGGAGATGTGGGCGATACCGAACATGACCGAGCCATCGCAGCGGCGCAGTGCCCAGCCCCTTCGGCAGGGTCATCCGCGCGACATCATCGCCACCCTGCGCGACCGTTTCGACGATCTGCGCCCGGCCGAACAGGCAGTCGCCTCGGCGGTGCTGGCCGATGTGCGCGGCGCGGTCGAGGCATCGAATGCCGAAATCGCCCGTCGCGCCGGCGTCTCCGAGCCGACCGTGACCCGGTTCTGCCGCGCGCTGGGCTGCGAAGGGGTGCGGGATTTCAAGCTGCAACTCGCCCGCAGCCTCGTGGTTGGCGACATCTACCTCGATGTGGCCAACCCGGTGGTGCCGCTGACCAGTCTGCCCGGCCCCGAAGCACCGCCGCTGTGGAACGCGGTTCTGACCGAGGCCCGCCACGCCCTGCGCGCGGTCGAGACCCAGCTGGACCCCGCTCTCGTGCTCCAGGCGGCCGAAATCCTTGCGCCCGCGCGGCAGATCGGCGCGATGGGGCTGGGCGGCTCGTCCGGCGCGCTGGCCGACGAGACGGCGAACCGCCTGTTCCGTTACGGCCTGTCAGTTACCCCGCTGACCGACCCCTATCTGGGCCGGATGCATGCCGCCAGCATGAAGCCCGGCGATGTGCTGATCGCGATCTCCGCCACCGGGCGCACGGCCGAACTGATCGAGGCGGTCGAGCTTGCCCGCCGCTACGGTGCTGCGACAATCGCGGTGACGACGTCGGACAGCGCGCTGGCGCAGGTGGCGGACCTGCCCCTGACGGTGCGGGTCGAGGAATATCCCGACACGCTCAAACCTACCGCCGCGCGCTACGCCTTTCTGGCCGTGATCGACCTTGTCGCCGCCGCGACCGGCTATCGCATCGGCCCCTCCGCGCGCGAAAACCTGCGGCGGATCAAATACGACGTGCTCACTCGCCGGCAGGGCGAGGTGATGGAACCTCTGGGGGACTAGACGATGTCGGAAGTATGGCTGAGGGCCTTTGCCGCAGCCCAGCC
>JAFIEN010000014.1 GCA_020832515.1 Rubellimicrobium sp.
GCTGGCCCTTCTTGTGCAGTTCGTAAAGGCGATGGACGCCGGTCGTGGTCTCTTCCGAGACGCCCTTGATCGCCGCGCGTTGCTTTGTGAACCAGCCGGGGCTTGCGGCAAGGCGCTTGCGGATCTGGTTGAAGAGGCAGACCTCTTCCTCGCTTTGCGGCACCGCGATCAGCGCATCCTCACCCGCCTCGACCCGCGCGCCCAGGAGGATGTACAGCGTCGCATCCCCGCCATCGTCCAGGATCATGTTGGCGGTGCCTTCGGGGAAATCGAAGATCCGGTCGGTATAGGTCCAGTATTCTTCAAGCGTTTCGCCCTTGATGGCAAAGACGGGCGTGCCGCCTTCGGCGATCGCCGCTGCCGCGTGATCCTGGGTCGAGAAGATGTTGCACGAGGCCCAGCGCACCGAGGCGCCCAGCGCCACCAGAGTCTCGATCAGGACGGCCGTCTGGATCGTCATGTGCAGCGAACCCGCGATCCGCGCGCCCTTGAGCGGCTGTGCCGCCCCGTATTCCTCGCGCAGGGCCATCAGGCCGGGCATTTCGGTTTCCGCAATGTCCAGTTCCTTGCGGCCAAAGGCGGCAAGCCCGATATCCTTTACGACATAATCCTTCGGCATCCCGCCGCACTCCTGTAAATCCATCCGGTCAGGGGGCCAGATAGCACCCGGTCAGGGCATCGGCAATCCGGCCTTGCCCCGCAGGGCCGCCAGATCATCGCGAATGCGCGAAACATAGGCAGCAACTTCGTCCGGCGAGGCTTCGGCAATGGCCACGCGCCCCATGATCTGCCCCGGCATGTAGCGCGGGATGCCGGGCCGCACGGCAAGGACAAGACCGTCATGGCTGGTCGTGTGCCGGTTGAAGGGGGAATTGGCGTCGATCCGGTAGCCGAAGCCCTGCATCCGCGCGACGATCTCCTGATGACCGCTCTGGGAATGGGTCGAGATGAAGACGTGATCCGCCCCCTGCCGCCCCAAAAGACCGGCGGCCCCGTCCAGCATCTCGGTCTCGAAGCCCTGGATGTCGGAATGCAGCACGTCCAGCCGGTCGATCCCCTGCCGGCCCAGATAGCCGTCCACCGTCAGCTGGCCGGCCCCGACATAGGCCTGCTCGAACGTGCCGACATAGCCGTTGCGCGCGAAATTGTGTTGCCCCGCAGCCAGTTGCCCGGGTTCGGGTTCCACCATGAACGCCCGGCCCGCGGGCCGGGCCTGCAGAATCCACATCGAATAATGCGCCCAGAAAGACCCCAGTTCCAGGATCACCGGCCGTTCGGGCAGGCGGGGCAGCATCTCCTGAAAGGCAAGCTCCTCAAGCGGTTCGTGAACCCCGCGGTTGTAGATCAGGATGTCGGAAAAGCCCCCGTAATAGGCATGCGGGCCTCGGGTCGCGACGCGGTGACCGTTGAGAAGACAGACTTCGCCCTCTTGGACATGGCCTGCCTCGGGCACGCGGCGGATCAAGAGGTTGAGCGGATCGGACAGGATCTCGCGAAAGCGGCCCGCCATGTCCTTGGGCTTGGCCTTGAGAAGCATCGGAACCCCGGTCTGCAACGACGACTGGCATGCCAACTGACAGGTTTCCCGCCGCCGTTCCAGAGGATTGCGGCGATCTCTGCCATCTTGTGTCGCCTTGCGCGGGCGCACTAATGTGCCGCAACCCGCCCAACCGGACCCGTTCATGGCACGCCCGAGTTTCAAGAATCTTGTCGAGACGCATTTCGACGGCCAGGACAGCTTCATCCGCTTTGCGCGCGCCTATATGGATGTCGTCCGCCGGCAGAAGCTGAACGACCGCGAGAACCTGATGCAGTTCATCGCCTTCGCCACGACCCAGGGCCGCAGGTCGCACGGGCAGAACTTCCAGGACATGTGGGCGCTGTGGGAATCGGGCCGCAAGCGGGTCGGCTGGTTCGTCGAGTTCGGCGCCGGCAACGGGGTCGCGCTCAGCAACACATGGTATCTGGAAAACCACTACGGCTGGACCGGGGTCGTGGCCGAACCGAATCCGAACTTCGCACCGATGGTGCGGGCCGCGCGGAAATGCCACGTCTCGGACCGCTGCGTCTATTCCCGCTCGGGCGAACGGATCGCCTTCCTGCCGACCGAAATGGGCGAATTGTCCCGCATTCGCGACATCGTCCCCGCCGACAGCCACGAGCTTTATGGCGGCCGCGACATCGCCCCCGGGGCCGAGGTGATGGTCGAGACGATCTCACTCAACGACCTTCTGACCGAGGCCCGCGCCCCGCGCGAGATCGACTTCCTGTCGGTCGATACCGAAGGGTCGGAATTCGAGATCCTGCAAGCCTTCGACTTTGATCGCTGGCGGTTCGGGGCGATCTGCGTCGAACACAACGGCACGGCGCTGCGGACCAAGCTGTTCGATCTGCTGACGAAGAACGGCTATCGCCGCAAGTTCGAGGCCTTTTCGGCCTATGACGACTGGTATGTCCCGGCCGACCGGGAATGAGGGCCCGCGCATGACCACCCGTCGCGCATGGCAAAGGATGCTGTCGGGGCGCAGGCTCGACCTGCTCGATCCCACGCCGGTGGATATCGAGATCGAGGACATCGCCCACGGCCTTGCCTTCGTCGCACGCTGGAACGGACAGACGCGGGGCGACTGGCCCTATTCCGTGGCCGAGCATTCGCTGCTGGTGGAAGAGATCTTCGCCGCCCAGAACCCCGGTGCCGAGCCGCGTTGGCGGCTGGCCGCGCTTTTGCATGACGCGCCCGAATACGTGATCGGCGACATGATCAGCCCGGTGAAGGACGCCGTCGGCCCCGCCTATGGCGAGCTTGACCACCGCCTAGCCGCTGCGATCCACCTGCGCTTTGGCCTGCCGGCCGAGGTGCCGCCGAAGGTCAAGAAGCTCATCAAGAAGGCCGACCGGATCAGCGCCTGGGCCGAGGCGGTGCAGATCGCGGGTTTCACCACGGCCGAGGCGGACCGGTTTTTCGGCAGGCCCGAAGCCCGGCTCGCGCAAGACCTGCGCATCGACCCACGACCGCCGGTCGTGGTGCGCGAGGCGTATCTCGCCCGTCATGCCGGCCTGCTTGCCGCCTGCTAGGGTTTCGAAGTCCGGCACGCGCACCAGCGACATTCCGCAAGCGCGCTCGGGACGTGGACGCTACTTGGGGCTGCGCTTGGCAAGGATCCGCTGCAATGTGCGCCGGTGCATGTTCAACCGCCGGGCGGTTTCGCTCACATTGCGGTCGCACAGCTCATAGACCCGCTGGATATGTTCCCACCTGACGCGGTCAGCACTCATCGGGTTGTCGGGGGGCGGCGGCAATTCCGAGGACCGGGTCAACAGCGCATTGGTGACATCGGTCGCGTCGGCCGGTTTCGACAGGTAATCCACTGCGCCGATCTTGACCGCCGCCACCGCCGTGGCGATCGCGCCATAACCGGTCAGGACCACGATCCGCGCATCCGGGCGGCGGTCTCGCAGCGTCTCGACCACGTCAAGACCGTTGCCATCCTCAAGCCGCAGGTCCACCACCGCATAGGCCGGCGGCCGGGATGTGGCGATCGCCTTGCCTTCGGCGACAGTTCCCGCAAGCTCGACCGCGAAGCCGCGTTTCTCCATTGCCTTGCCCAGGCGGCGCAGGAATGCCTCGTCGTCATCGACCAGCAGAAGGCTGGGATCCTCGCCGATATCCGAATGCAGGTCGTCCATACTCGTTCTCCTACGTCACCGCAGGACTTAGGGCCGCACGGGCCGGCGGTCAAATGGACGGAAGGCGATCAGGCGTCGACGCGGCAGGCCCGGCGCGGATGCCGGGTCAGACACCGGCCTCCACCAGACAGGCGATCCGGTCGGCCAGCCCCTCGGGCGTTTCGGCCCGGCGCACGAAATCGACGAAGCCCAGACCGGGCATCAGGATGTAGCTGAAGGTCGAGTGATCCACCAGGTAGAAGCTGTCTCCCGCCTCGGCATCGTGCCGGTTGTAGAATACCCGAAAGGCCCCGGCAGCGGCGGATACCTGCTCCGGCGATCCGGTCAGGCCGATCATCCGGTCGTGAAAATTCTCGGCAAACAGGCCGACGACTTCGGGCGTGTCACGCTCGGGGTCGACGCTCACGAAGACCGGCGTCGCCATGATCCCCCGCTCTTCCAGAATCTCGACCGCCTGCGCATTGCGCATGTTGTCAAGCGGGCAGACGTCCGGGCAGAAGGTGTAGCCGAAGTATAGGATCGTCGGTTCGGTCACGATATCGGCATCGGTCACGGTTTCCCCGGTCGCATCGAGCAGCGTGAAGGGGCCACCTATATCTCCGGCCACCGCTCCGCCGATGCAGCTGGCATGAGACGGGGCCGCCCCCATGATGACCGAGGTGACCGGATTGCGCCCCAGCACCATCGAAACCGCGAACGTCGCGACCGTGAAGGTCACGACCGCTGCAGCGATGACGAACAAGATGGCTCTGGCCTGCATGTCGGGCCTCCTTCTGATGTCGTGCCGGTCGCATTGATCCAGCCCGGCGCGACCCATATCAAGAGACGTGAATGCCGCATAGACCCGGGGTCGGCAAATGGCCGTGACCGAATTCGACACGATCCTCGAGCAGGACCGCAGCAACTGGGTGCGGCTGCGGACACTTGTGACGTTGCGATGGGTCGCCATCGTCGGCCAGATCGGCGCGATCGTTGTCGCGATGTTCATCTTCGGGATGCAGATCGAACTGGGGCTGGCGGCCATGACCATCGGCGCCTCGGTGCTGGCCAATCTCTTTTCGACCTTTCTCTACCCCGAAAGTCGCCGGCTTTCGGAGCGCGAGGCCAGCATGATGCTGGTCTTCGACATCCTGCAACTGGGGCTTCTGCTTTATCTGACCGGGGGCCTCAACAACCCCTTCGCCGTCCTGATGATCGCGCCCGTGACGATCGCCGCGACGGTCTTGCCGCCTCGTACGACCGTGACGCTCGGGATCCTTGCGATGATGCTGCTCACGCTGATCGCCAACTGGCACATGCCGCTTCGCAACGCCGAGGGCGTGCCGCTCGAGCTTCCCCTCCTGTTCCAGTTCGGCTTCTGGATCGCGATGATGATCGGCGTCGTGTTCCTTGCCATCTACGCCCGGCAGGTCACCAACGAGATGCACACGATGAGCGAGGCCCTGATCGCAACCCAGATGGCGCTGGCCCGCGAACAGAAGCTGACCGATCTTGGCGGCGTCGTGGCCGCGGCCGCGCATGAGCTTGGCACGCCGCTGGCCACGATCAAGCTGGTTGCAAGCGAAATGCTGGGCGATCTCGACGGTCATCCCGAACTTGAGGCGGATGCCCGGCTGATCGGCCAGCAGGCCGAACGCTGCCGCGAGATCCTTTTGTCGATGGGCCGTGCAGGCAAGGAGGACCTGCATCTGCGCAAGGCCCCGCTCGAGGCGGTGGTGCGCGAGGCGGCCGAGCCGCATCTTCAGCGCGGCCGGGCCGTGCACTTCGCCATCCTGCCGACCGATGCCGACGACAGCCGTCAGCCCGTCATCAACCGCAGCCCCGAGATCATCCATGGCCTGCGCAACCTGATCCAGAACGCCGTCGACTTTTCGTCCACGACGGTCGAGATCGAGGCGACTTGGACCGATCAGTACATAACAATCCGTATCGAGGACGACGGACCCGGCTTTCCTCCATCGGTGATCGGCCGGATCGGCGATCCGTTCATGCGCCGCCGCCGGATATGGGAGGATCGTGCCCATCGCCCGGCCTATGAGGGGATGGGGCTGGGCCTGTTCATCGCCAAGACGCTGCTCGAACGGACCGGCGCCCATCTGGCCTTTGCCAACGGCGGGGCGCAGAGGGCCGCCGAAGGGGCCGCAACCGGCGGCGCCATCGTCGTGGTGGACTGGCAGCGCCGCCGGATCGAGGCGGCCGAGCGCGACGACCGCAAGGGACTTGGCGACAACATCCCGATCCGGGCCTGACCTTCCGGCTCCCCGATCCGGCCTGCTGCCCCCCGGCCTTCTGAGCACCAAACCCCGGCCGGGTTGGTCCTTCATGCGCCCGGCGTGCCTTTTCTTGCGTCCGGGCTACGCAGTTAACTCCGGGTTAACCACCGGGGGCTACTGTGAACGGTGGGGTAACCGGGGTGCAACCGTGATGACAATCGACATGCTTGTCCGTCTTGGGGTTCTGCTGGGCTTCTCCGTCGCCGGGGCGGCGGTGGTCCTTGCGCTGCTGTCGCGCCTGTTCGAACGGGCCTCCGCGCCCGCCGCGCAGGCGGGGGCCGATCTGCGTCCGGCCGTCTTGGTGTTCGAGGACGGAATGCTCTGCGACCCGACCGACGAGGCGCAACGCCTTCTGCGCCACCAGTCGCTTGCCGAAAATGATCTTGCCGCCGTGGTGGCGAACCTGTCGCGCAGCTTTCCCGATCTGGGCGACCGGCTGAACACCCTCGGCCAGGACGGCAGCCTGCGCATCCCCGGCATCACGCCCGGCGCCCAGATCCGGGTCGACGCATGGGACGGCTTCCTCCGCCTCGAGATCTGCGACCAGCGTGGCACGGTTGACGATCCGATCTTCGCGCTGGAACGCGACGCGCTCGAGGATGAGGTGGAGACTCTGCGCTCGATCGCCGAAGATGCACCGCAGCCCATCTGGAAAGTCGATGCCCGGGGCGATCTTGTCTGGGCGAACCGCGCCTATCTCGGGCTGGCCGACAAACTGCGCCCGACCGAGGCCGGGCATGATCCGCTCTGGCCCGGGACGGCGGTCTTTGCCGATCTCCAGCCTCTGCCCGACTGCCGTGACAGCCTTGTCCAGCGCGCGGCCCTGCACCTTCCCGACGCCTCAAGCCCGCTGTGGTTCGAGGTGACGACCGTCAGACGCGGCACTGCCCTGGTCCATTTCGCGGTGGACGCCACCGGCATGATCGCGGCCGAAGCGGGACGTCAGACCTTCATCCAGACCCTGACCAAGACCTTCGCCCATCTGCCCATCGGGCTTGCCATATTCGACCGTGACCGACGGTTGGCACTGTTCAACCCCGCCTTTCTGGACCTGACGGGACTTCCGGTCACCTTCCTGAGCAGCCGCCCCCAGGTGCACACGTTCCTTGACCGACTGCGCGACCGCAACATGCTGCCCGAGCCCAAGAACTATACGACATGGCGCGATCAGGTGGCCGCGCTCGAGGCGGCGGCCATCGAAGGCACCTATTGCGAGACCTGGACGCTTCCCGGCGGACAGGTCTACCGCGTCTCGGGCCGGCCTCATCCCGACGGGGCGATCGCCTTCCTGTTCGAGGACATCAGCGAAGAGGTCATGCTGACGCGCCATTTCCGATCCGAACTGAATACGGCGCAGGCAGTGATCGACACGCTGGACGAAGGGCTTGCGGTCTTTTCACAGGGCGGCACGCTGACCATGACCAACGCGGCCTACCACCGCATCTGGGCCGCCGCCCCGCCTCGGCCCGAGACCGCGCCCGACATCCCGTCAGCCGAGGCTACGCTTGCGCTGACCGATACCGGCCTGTCGGACGAGGTGGCGCGGTGGGCGGCGTCGACCCTGCCATCGCCGCTCCTGGGCAAGCTGGCCGATGGCTTGCCCGGCGGCCCGGGCCGTGGCGCGATGGCCGAGGTGATCCGCCTGAACGACGGCCGTGCCCTTGTCTGTCGGGTCGAGGCGCTGTCACGGGGCGCGTTCCTTGTGGGTTTCCGCCTGACGATCCAGCCCGACACCCGGACCGAGCCTCTGCTGCAGGACGCCGAGCCCGTCGTTTCGACCGTGCGCCGTCGGGAACGGCGGCAGGCCCGCGCCATCGGCTAGGGCCGGGTCCTGTCCCGACCAAAGCTGACCCGTGCAAAACCGATTCCGTCCCGGCTGCTTCGCGGCTAACCTGCCGGCATGGACTGCGATCCCAGCCCGATGCATCTGCTGCTGCCGACCGAGGCCGACACCGCCCGACTTGCCGCGCGGCTGGCGGCGGGTCTGCGGACGGGCGATGTCGTGCTGCTTGCAGGGCCGATCGGTGCCGGCAAATCGGCCTTCGCCCGCGCTCTGATCCGCGCCGCCACCGACGATCCCGACCACGAGGTGCCGTCACCCACCTTCACTCTGGTCCAGACCTATCTGACCGCGCGCGGCACGATCTGGCACGCCGATCTCTATCGCCTGGGCCACCCCGACGAGGCCGCCGAACTTGGCCTGACCGAGGCCTTCGACAACGCGATCTGCCTTGTCGAATGGCCCGACCGTCTGGGCGGTCTGGCCCCGGCGGACGCCCTGCATCTGACCTTTGCCGCCCATCCCGACGGCTGTCACAGCGTCACCCTGTCCACCCCCGCGACATGGGCCCGCAGGATCGGGGCGATACTTGCCTGACCGGGGCGACGCCCTTGCCGCTTCGCGCTTTGCGGGCTGGACGATCCGGCCTCTTGCGGGCGATGCCTCGGCACGCGCCTATGCCCGGCTGACCGCGCCGGATGGCCGCACCGCGATCCTGATGGACAGCGGCCCCGTCGACCCGGCCCCCTTCCTGCGCATCGCCCACCATTTGCGTCAGGCCGGCCTGGCTGCACCCGAACTTCTCTGGCGGTCGGAGAAGGATCCGTCGCTCATGATCCTCGAGGACCTCGGCCCCAGCGATCTGGCCCGCTGGCTGATCGAGCGGCCCGAGGACGAGAGCGATCTCTACGCAGCCGCCGTCGAGGCGATGCACAAGGCGCAGGCCGCCCCACCCCCCGAGGGCCTTGCGTCGCTGACGCCCGGGGTCGGGGCCGGGATGCTGGAGCCTTTCTTCGACTGGTTCGCCCCCGCCCTGCCCCGCGAAACGGTCCGCACCGCGATGGCCGCCGCGCTTTTGCGGCTGGCACCCGGGCCGCTGGTGCTGTCCTTGCGTGATTTTCATGCCGAGAACCTGATCTGGCGCCCCGACCGCAGCGGGACCGACCGGATCGGGCTGCTCGACTTTCAGGACGCCTTCCTCGCGCCGCCGGAATACGACCTTGCCTCGCTCTTGCGGGATGCACGGCGTGATGTGTCGTCAGGCGCAGAGGCCGCTGCCACCGAACGCTTTGCCGCGCTGACGGGCCGCGATCCCGCCGCCGCGATTGCCGCGCTGGCGGTCCAGCGCAACCTTCGCATCCTTGGCATCTTCGCCCGGCTGGCCCGTCGCGACGGCAAGGTCCATTATCTTGGCCTTCAGCCCCGCGTCATCGGGCATCTGCGCAAGGACCTTGCCCATCCCGCGCTGGCCGATCTTGCCCGCGCCGTCCTTCCCACCCTGTCCCCGGCAGGGACACCGGCATGAAGGCGCGCGGCATCCTGATCTTTGCTGCAGGCCTTGGCACCCGCATGGGCGCGTTGACCGCAGACCGGCCCAAGCCGCTGATCCCCGTCAAGGGCCGGGCACTGATCGACCATGCGCTTGACCTGACCGAGGGGCTGGACCTGACCCGCGTGGTCAACACGCATTACCGCGCCGACATGATCGTCGCCCATCTGACGGGGCGCGGCATCGCCCTGTCGCATGAGGCCGACTTGCTGGAAACCGGCGGCGGGCTGCGATACGCCCTGCCGCTGTTGCCGCCGGGGCCGGTCTTCACGCTCAACAGCGATGCGGTCTGGCGCGGGCCCAATCCTCTGGCGATGCTTGCGCAGGGCTGGCGCGAGGGGATGGAGGGGTTGCTTCTCATCGTCCCGCGCGACCGGGCCGTGGGCCATCCGGGCAGGGGCGATTTCCTGCCCGACGCCGGGGGACGGATCACGCGCGGGCCGGGGCTGGTCTATGTGGGTGCGCAGATCCTTCGGCCCGGGGCGCTGCATGACATCCCCGAGGCGGCATTCTCGCTCAACCGGGTCTGGGACGGGATGATCGCGCGCGGCACGCTTTACGGGCTGACCTATCCCGGCCAGTGGTGCGATGTGGGCCAGCCCGCAAGCATCCCGCTGGCCGAGGCGATGCTGGAGCGTGCCCATGTTTCCTGACCCCGCCCCGCGCCTGTTCGCCCTGCCCTCCGGCGTCGACTTCGGGGCCGAGGTCGTGGCGGGTCTTGCCAGGAGGATGGAGGGGGCCACACCCGCCGACTGGGCGCGGGTGACTGTCTTCGTCAACACCCGCCGCACCGCACGCCGCCTGCGCGAGGTGTTCGACGCAGGCCCTGCGCGCCTTCTGCCGCGTATACGGCTGATCACCGACCTTGCGCTTGATCCGGTGCCGGGCCTGCCCCTGCCCGTGGCCCCCCTTCGCCGCCGGTTCGAACTGACGCAGCTGATCGCCCAGCTTCTGGACCGGACGCCCGACCTTGCCCCGCGTACGGCGCTTTACGACCTGTCCGACAGCCTTGCGGGTCTTCTGGACGAGATGCAGGGCGAAGGCGTGGGCGCGGATGCCATCGCCGCGTTGGATGTGACCGACCTTTCGGGCCACTGGGAACGCTCGCTGCAATTCCTGTCCATCGTCCAGCAGTTCACCGGCGCAAGCGGCGGCCCGCCCGACCGCGAAGCGCGGCAGCGGCAGGTGATCGAACGCCTTGCCGCGCGCTGGGCGACGGATCCGCCCGACCATCCGGTGATCGTCGCGGGCTCTACCGGGTCGCGCGGGGCGACGGCGCTTTTCCTGCAGGCGGTGGCACGGCTGCCGAAAGGGGCGGTGATCCTGCCCGGCTTCGATTTCGACATGCCGGCAGCGGTCTGGGACAGGCTCGACGATGCGTTGACCGGCGAGGATCACCCCCAGTTCCGCTTCCGCCGCCTGATGGACAGGCTGGAGCTTGCGCCCGGCGCCGTGCAGCGCTGGACCGATACCGAAGCGCACAACCCGGCGCGCAATGCCCTCGTGTCGCTGTCGCTGCGGCCCGCGCCGGTCACCGATCAATGGCTGTCCGACGGCCCCGCCCTTGGCCCGCTTGCCCCCGCGACCAGCGACCTGACCCTTGTCGAGGCCCCCTCGCCCCGGGCCGAGGCCGAGGCGATTGCGCTGCGGATGCGGCTGGCGGTGGACGAGGGGATCACGGCGGCGCTGATCACCGCCGACCGGATGCTGACCCGGCAGGTTGCCGCAGCACTTGACCGCTGGCAGCTCACGCCCGACGACAGCGCAGGGCAACCGCTGCTGCAATCGCCACCGGGGCGGCTTCTGCGGCAGGTGGCACGGCTGTTCGGTGACAGGTTGACGGCCGAGGGGCTGGTGTCGCTGCTCAAGCATCCGCTGGTCAATGCGGGGGCACGGGGGCCGCATATCCTTTTGACCAATGCTCTGGAAATCCGGTTGCGCCGGAAGGGGCCGCCCTTTCCCGACGCGCGCGGCCTGCGCGCCTGGGCAAAGAGCAAGGATGAGCAGAAATGGGCCGAATGGATCGCCGCACTGATCGAGGGGCTTGAGGCCACAGCCAGCCGCCCCCTTGCCGATCACCTGCAGGCGCATCTCGGGCTTGCCGAGGCGCTGGTCGCCGGGCCATCGGGCAGCCCCGCCCCCCTTTGGGCCGAGGCCGCAGGCCGCAAGGCCCGCGCGCTTTGTGACGAGATCGCCCTGCATGCCGATGCGGCCGGCGCGATGGACCCGCGCGACTATGCCAGCCTGTTCGACGGCGTCCTTGCCACCGCCGAGGTGCGCGACCGCGACCGGGGGCATCCGCAGGTCCTTATCTGGGGCACGCTCGAGGCGCGGGTACAGGGGGCGGACCTGATCATCCTGGGCGGCATGAACGAAGGCACATGGCCTTCTTCGCCGGCGCATGACCCATGGCTGAACCGCAGGATGCGAAAGGAAGCGGGGCTGTTGCTGCCCGAACGCCGGATCGGGCTTGCCGCGCATGACTATGCGCAGGCGGTTGCGGGGCGCGAGGTCTGGATCACCCGGTCGATCCGCTCGGCCGATGCGCAGACGGTGCCGTCACGCTGGCTGAACCGGCTGACCAACCTTCTGGACGGACTGCCCGGTCAGGGCGGGCCCGATGCGCTGGCCGCGATGAAGGCGCGGGGGGATGACTGGCTGGCACGGGCCGCCGCCCTGTCGGTGCCCAAGGCAAAGGTGCCCGCCCTGCCCCGCCCCTCGCCCCGACCGCCGGTCGCGGCGCGGCCCCGGCAGCTTTCGGTCACGCGGATCGGCACGCTCTTGCGCGATCCCTATGCGATCTACGGGGAACATGTGCTGCGGCTGAAGAAGCTCGATCCCCTGACCGCCGATGCCGATGCCCTGCTGCGCGGCACGATCCTGCACAGGTTTTTTGAGCTGTTCATCAAGTCCGGCATGCCGCCTACCGATCCCGGCGCCCGCGATACCCTTCTGTCGGTCGCCGAAGAGGTTCTGGCCGAGGATTGCCCCTGGCCCACGGTCCGCCGCCTGTGGCTCGCGCGGCTGGAGCGGGTGGCAGACTGGGTGATCGAGACCGAGGTCTGGCGACAGGCGCTGGCCACCCCCACGAAATACGAAGAGCGAGGCAAGGCCGAACTGACCGACCCGCCCTTCACCCTGACCTGCACGGCCGACCGGATCGACGTGGCGGCGGATGGATCGGTCCTGATCTACGACTACAAGACCGGCAAGCCGCCCAGCGCCAAGGAACAGGCGGCTTTCGAGAAGCAATTGCTGCTCGAGGCCGCGATCGCCGAACAGGGCGGTTTCGCCGCTTTGGGAAAGGTGCGTGTGCAGGATGCGGCCTATATCGGCGTCGGCACCTCTCCTGCCATCGTGGCCGCGCCGCTGGCCGATCATCGGCCCGAACGTGTCTGGGCCGAATTTACCCGCTTCATGGCCCGATGGGCCGATCCTGCGGAAGGTTACACCGCGCGCCGGGCCATCAAGCGCGAGGGGATCGCAGGTCAGTACGACCACCTTGCCCGGTTCGGCGAGTGGGATGCATCGGACGACCCGGCGCCCGAGGATCTGGCATGACGCTCCACCCCGCCACCCTGCGCCAGATCGACGCCGCCCGGCCCGCCGCCTCGGTCTGGCTGTCGGCCAATGCGGGGTCGGGCAAGACCAAGGTCCTGACCGACCGTGTGGCCCGGCTGCTGTTCGCGGGCGTCGATCCGCAGAACATCCTGTGCCTGACCTATACCAAGGCCGCCGCAAGCGAGATGCAGAACCGCCTGTTCAACCGGCTGGGCTCCTGGGCGATGCAGGATGATGCCGCCCTGGGCGCCGAGTTGCGCGGGCTGGGCATCGACGAGGCGCTGACGCCCGAACGGCTGCGCCATGCGCGCACGCTCTTTGCGCAGGCGATGGAGGTGCCGGGCGGCCTCAAGATCCAGACGATCCATTCCTTCTGCGCCTCGCTACTGCGGCGCTTCCCGCTTGAGGCGGGGATCAGCCCGCAATTCACCGAGATGGAGGACCGCACCGCGCAGCTTTTGCGGGCCGAAGTGGTCGACGGTCTGGCGCTGGGCGCGGGCCGCGCGGCGGTGGATGCGCTGGCGCGATACTTCACGGGAGAGGAATTCGACAAGGTGCTGGCCGGGATCGCCCACAGGCGCGCCGCCCTCTCGCGCCCGCCCGACGAAGGCGTGATCCGGGCCGCGCTCGGGCTGGCCCCCGGCCTGACCGAAGCGGCGCTCCTTGCCGCGACACTGCAGGACGAGGATCGGCAGGTTCTGGCGGATCTTGTGGACCTGTGCCGGACGGGGGGGGCAAACGACCAGAAGGCCGCGGACAAGCTGGCCCGGGCCGCGCGGCACTGGCCGCCGAACATGGCGCTTCTGGCCGAGCTTGAGGGCGTGTTCCTGAACGGAGATTCCGCGAAAATCCCCCATTCCGCCAAGATCGGGTCTTTTCCGACCAAGGCCCTGCGCGCCGCCCAACCCGACCTGATGCTTGAGGTCGAGGCCCTGATGGAGCGCGTCGAGGCCGCCCGCGAGGATCGCCTGCGCCTTGCCGCTCTGGACCGCACCCTCGCGCTTTACCGTTTCGCCAATGCCTTTGTCCCCGCCTATGAAGCGGCCAAGCTGCGCCGGGGGATGCTGGATTTCGATGACCTGATCCAGCGCGCGGGCGCGCTTCTGACCGATCCGGCGGTGGCGCAATGGGTGCTGTTTCGTCTGGACGGCGGGATCGACCATATTCTTGTGGACGAGGCGCAGGACACTTCGCCCGAGCAATGGGCCGTGATCCGCAACCTCGCGCAGGAATTCGCGGCCGGGGAAGGCGCCTGGGCCGGGCGGGAACGGACGATCTTTGTCGTCAGCGACAAGAAGCAGTCGATCTATTCCTTCCAGGGCGCCGATCCGGATGCGCTTGACCGGATGCAGGCCCATTTCGCCGAGGAACTGACCCGGATCGACCGTTTCCTTGCGCCGATGGTGCTGGAACATTCCTTCCGCTCGGCCTTTCATGTGCTGCGGGCGGTGGACCTGACCTTTGCCGGCCCGATGCGTGACGGGCTTGGGCAGGAAGACCCCCACCACATCGCCTTTCACGAGGCGATGCCGGGCCGGGTGGACCTCTGGCCCGCGATCCCCAAGACCGAGGACGACAAGGACGAGCGTGAATGGCACGACCCGGTCGACCGTCCGGGGCCCCGCCATCACACGGTGCTTCTGGCCGAAGCGATAGCCGATGCGGCGGCCGAGATGGTGAAGACAGGCACTGTTCCGGCCCGAAAGGGCGATGGCTACATCCGGAGGCCGATTACCGAAGGCGATATCCTGATCCTTGTCCAGCGCCGGTCGGACCTGTTTGCCGGGATCATCCGTGCGCTCAAAGCGCGGGGGCTGCGGGTGGCGGGGGCGGATCGCCTTCGTGTGGGGGCCGAGCTTGCGGTGCGCGACATCGCCGCCCTGCTACGGTTTCTGGCGTTGCAGGACGACGACCTGTCCCTGGCCGAGGTCCTGAAATCGCCGCTGTTCGGCTGGTCGGAACAGCAGCTTTTCACCCTTGCCCACCGCCGCCCCGAGGGGGCGACCCTCTGGCAGGCCCTGCGCGGATCGGATGCGGTCGAAACGCTGGCCGTGCTGGACGATCTGCGGCGCGAGGCGGATTTCCTGCGACCTTACGACCTGATCAACCGCATCCTGACCCGCCATGACGGGCGGCGAAAGCTGCTGGCCCGGCTGGGGCCAGAAGCCGAGGACGGGATCGACGCACTCTTGTCGCAGGCGTTGTCCTATGAACAGGGCAACATCCCCGGCCTGACGGGATTCCTTGAATGGATGCAGACCGACGATCTTGAGGTGAAGCGACAGACGGATTCGGCGGGCGACCAGATCCGGGTGATGACGGTCCACGGGGCCAAGGGGCTGGAAAGCCCGGTCGTGATCCTGCCCGATACGGCCAAACGCGTACCCAAGTCACCCGATCCGCTTTATGCCGAAGGTGACTGCGTGCTCTGGGCCCCGTCCGTGCCGGAGATGCCGCCCGAACTTCGGACCCTGCGCGACGCGCGGATCGAGGCGCAGAACCGCGAACGGCGACGGCTTCTTTACGTCGCGATGACACGGGCCGAAACCTGGCTCGTGGTCTGCGCCGCAGGCGAGACGGGGTCGGAAGACGAAAGCTGGCACGCCATGGTCGAGGCGGGACTCCGAGAGGCGGGCGCCGCCGAGCAAGACTTTCCCACGGGGCGCGGCCTGCGCTACTCTGCGCCCGGCTGGGACGAACTGCCGTTCGAAGCCGTCGCGCCGCTGGTTGCCCCCGCCATTGACCAGCCCGATCCGGGCGTTCCCCTGCCCTTCGAAGGGCAGGCGGGAACGAGGTCGCCCTCAGATCTTGGCGGTGCCAAGGTGATGCCCGGCGATCCGGGCGAGGATGACACCGGCCTTGCCCTGGCGCGGGGGCGGATCGTTCATCTGCTCCTTGAACATCTGCCGGATATCGCCCCCGCGGGCCGGGCCGATCACGCCCGCGCCCTGATCGCCGGGGCGACCGACCCCGAGGTCGAGGCCCTGGGCGACCCATCGGACCTGATCGCACAGACCCTTGCGATGATGGCCCAGCCAGAGCTTTCCACCCTTTTCGCGCCGGAAACCCTGGCTGAGGTGGACATAACCGCACCCGTCGGCACAGCCCGCCTGCACGGCGCAATCGACCGGCTGATCCTGTCACCGGGCAAGGTCATGGCGGTGGATTTCAAGACCAACCGCCTTGCCCCCGAAACCGGGGACGAGGTGCCCGAAGGCATCCTGCGCCAGATGGGGGCCTATCAGTCGATGCTCGAACAGGTGTTTCCCGGGGATGAAGTGCAGGTCGCCATCCTCTGGACGGCGACGGCGCGCCTCATGCCTTTGTCGCGCGCTCTGGTCATGGCGGCCTTGCAGCGGGCCGGCCTCACTTGACGATGGCTCGCGCCGTCAATACGTTTCGGATCCGAAATATGATCCCGAGGAGATCCCGATGGCGACTGTCGCAGTCACCGATGCCACCTTCGACGCCGAAGTGCGCAACTCGCCCATTCCGGTGGTCGTCGATTTCTGGGCCGAATGGTGCGGCCCCTGCAAGATGATCGGCCCCGCCCTTGAAGAGCTGTCGGACGAATATGCCGGCAAGGTCAAGATCGTGAAGGTCAATGTGGACGAAAACCCCAATTCGCCTGCGCAGATGGGCGTCCGGGGCATTCCTGCGCTGTTCCTGTTCAAGGACGGCAAGCCCGTGTCGAACCGGGCCGGGGCCGCGCCCAAGGCTTCGCTGCAGAACTGGATCGACCAGTCGATCTGAAGCGTCGGCCCGGACGGCAAACCGGCTCGGAACAGGCGCCTTCGGGCGCCTTTTTCGTGCCGTCAGCCGTCCATCGCCTTGCGGGCAATGGCGCGCAGCCGGGCAAGGCGGGCCATCTGCGACAACGACATGGCCAGACGCGAGGGCGGCAGGGACGACCAGTTGCTCAGCACCCGCACGCGCAGCAGGAAAGTGACGACGGCATCTTCGGGCGACACGAGGTCATAGCCAGAGAAAAAGGCCCCGAGGGCAGCGGGCGGCACGACATCGCCCTGCGGTATCGCCTCGATCGGGACCAGCCTTTCGGCGTAGTCGACCAGAAACCGGGCGATATCGAAGCCCACGGGCGATGTGCCGGGGGGGTGGAAGTCGATGCCGTGGGCATGATCCGGGGCAAGGATGATGTTGCGCATGTGCAGATCGCCATGCCGGACCGAAGACAGACCGGGCCTTCCCGCAAAGGCGGGGGCCATCGCGCGGATCGTCGCGACATGGCGCAGGAATTCGGCCCGTGCGGGAACACGTTTTTCGCCCCTGACGATCTGTTCGGCAAGATGGCCCAGATGATCGGCCATGTAATGCGGGCGAAAGGGGCGTCGCTCGGCCCGGGGCGCGTCGTGAAAGGCCGCCATCCAGCGACCAGCCTGTGCGAGAGCGGTCACCGGATCGGCACCGTCTTCGAGCAGGGCGTGCACGGTATCGCCCGGCACCCGGTCCATCAGCATCGCCCGTGCGGCGTGATCGACGGCCAGAATGGCGGGAACGCGGGCGAAGGGATGGGTCGAGAGGCGCACGGCAGCCTCGCGCTGGGCCTCGACGATGCCGGCAAAGCGGGCCGGGTCCGCAGGGCGGCGGATCATCTTGAAGACAAGCCCCCGGCCCAGTGCGGTTTGCAGATGCACCAGAAGATGCTCGAGTGTCTTTGTCCTTGTCACCCTTTGCGCAAGGACGTTGGTACCGTCGGGGGCGATGCCGGACATGGTCATCAGGCGGGGCCAGAGGCGGGCGGCTTCTGCTGCCATGTGGGTCGTGACCATGCCCGCCTTCCTCAGGAACGGCCGGCAAAGTTGCACAAGGGCCACCGGCACCGCATATAGGCATGGAAAGAGGGCAAGGTCATGGCAAAGACAGAGTTTCCCGGCTGGCACGGCACCACGATCATCGGCGTGCGCAAGGGCGGGCAGGTGGTGATCGCGGGCGACGGGCAGGTCAGCCTTGGCCAGACCGTGATCAAGGGCACCGCCCGCAAGGTGCGCAGACTGACCGCAGGCGGGCAGGTGGTGATCGCGGGTTTTGCAGGCTCGACGGCGGATGCGTTCACTTTGCTGGAGCGGTTGGAGAAAAAGCTCGAAGCGACGCCGGGGCAGCTGGCCCGGGCGGCGGTGGAACTGGCCAAGGACTGGCGCACGGACAAGTATCTGCAAAAGCTCGAGGCGATGCTGATCGTCAGCGATGGCGAGGTGCTTCTGGTCATCACCGGGGCGGGCGACGTGCTGGAACCCGAACATGACGTGACCGCGATCGGATCGGGCGGCAATTATGCGCTTGCCGCCGCGCGCGCGCTGATGGAAACCGATCTGAGCGCCGAACAGATCGCACGCCGTGCCATGGCGATCGCAGCCGATATCTGCGTCTACACCAACGGCAACCTGACCGTCGAAGGACTGCCCGAATGATCTCGTCCGACGATCTCCGCGCCTCGGTCGGGGCGGGGATCCTGACGGAACGTCAGGCGGCGCTGCTGACCGCACTCGCCCACAGCCGCAATGGCGCGCGCGAGAACCTTGGGCCGGGGGATGAGCCGTTCGAGCTGTTTCGCGGATTCAACGAAATCTTCATCATGGTGGGCCTCTCCATCCTTGCGATGGGCTGGTTCAGCGTGGCGGGCGTGCTGTTCGGGCAGGCGGTGTTCGAACAGGGGCGCATTCTGAACCCGCAGACGACCATCGCCTGGATCTCGGGTATCTCGGCGGTGTTGCTTTGGTTTCTGTCGGAATATTTCATCACCCGCCGCCGCATGATCGGGCCGGCGATCATGCTGACGATCCTGTTCTCGGCTACCGTGACCTTCGGCCTTTCGCAGTATTTCGCCCAAGTTTTCATGCTGGCCCGTGCGGACTACTCAAGCCTGATCCTGCCCGGTGTCCTTTCGGTTGTGGCCGTCCTGATCTACTGGCTGCGTTTCAAGGTGCCCTTCGCCATGGCGATCATCGCCCTGGGCATCTTTGCGGTGGCACTTGTCGCTTCGGCCAGCCGGGCGGGGACGATCACCTCGGTCGAGGATCTGTTCGTCCTGTCGGGCGCGGGAAATTTTGCCTGGATCACCTTGGCCATCGGTCTTGTCGTCTTCGCCGTGGCGATGGTCTTTGACGGCAGCGACCCGCACCGGGTGACACGCCGGTCGGCGCAGGGCTTCTGGCTGCATGTCGTGGCGGCTCCGGCCGTGGTGAACACGGTGGCGCTGTCGTTTCTGGCCAATGAGGCCGCCACCTCGCGCATCTGGCTGGCCGTCTTCCTGGGCCTGATCGCGCTGGTGGCAGTGGTGATCGACCGCCGGTCGTTCCTGATGGCGGCGATCGGCTATAGCGTCGCGCTGTCCTTCACCATCTTCGACGGGGCCGGGATCGCATGGCTGGTGCTTGTGCTGGGCCTTGCCATGGTGCTTCTGGGCGCGCTTTGGGAACGGATCCGGGCGGTGATCCTGCGCCTGTTGCCACTGGGCAGGCTGGCCCGCTTCCTGCCGCCCGCACATTGAAAGAGCTGACATGACCGACCTGACCCCGCGCGAGATCGTCTCGGAGCTTGACCGCTACATCATCGGCCAGAAGGACGCCAAGCGCGCGGTGGCCGTGGCGCTTCGCAACCGCTGGCGGCGCAAGCAGCTTGATCCGGCGCTGCAGGACGAGGTCTATCCAAAGAACATCCTGATGATCGGCCCCACCGGTGTCGGCAAGACCGAGATCAGCCGGCGTCTGGCGAAACTGGCCCGCGCGCCCTTCATCAAGGTCGAGGCGACGAAGTTCACCGAAGTGGGCTATGTCGGCCGCGATGTGGAACAGATCATCCGCGATCTGGTGGACAGCGCCATCGCCCAAACCCGCGACCAGATGCGCGAGGATGTGAAGGCCCGCGCCCGCAAGGCCGCCGAGGACCGCGTCATCACCGCCATCGCCGGCACCGATGCCCGCGACCAGACGCGCGAGATGTTCCGTCGAAAGCTGACGACCGGGGAACTGGACGACACGATGATCGAGATCGAGGTGGCCGATACCTCGAACCCGATGGGCTTTGAGGTGCCGGGGCAGCCGGGCATGGGCGGGATGATGAATCTGGGCGACCTGTTCGGCAAGGCCTTCGGCGGGCGCACGGTCAAGAAGCGGATGACGGTTGCCGACAGCTATGACACGCTGGTCGCGGACGAGGCCGACAAGCTTCTGGACGACGAGACGGTGACCAAGGCCGCGCTCGAGGCAGTGGAGCAGAGCGGCATCGTCTTTCTGGACGAGATCGACAAGGTCTGTGCACGCGCCGAAACCCGCGGCGCCGATGTCAGCCGCGAAGGCGTGCAGCGCGACCTTCTGCCGCTGATCGAAGGGACGACGGTTTCGACCAAGCACGGGCCGGTGCGCACCGACCATATCCTCTTCATCGCTTCAGGCGCGTTCCATATCGCCAAACCCTCGGACCTGCTGCCCGAGCTTCAGGGGCGACTGCCGATCCGGGTCGAGCTGCGCGCACTGACCGAGGGCGATTTCGTGCGAATCCTGACCGAGACGGACAATGCGCTGACCCTGCAGTATTCCGCATTGATGGGAACCGAGGGGGTTACCGTGACCTTCACCGACGACGGGATCGCGGCCCTTGCCCGTATCGCCGCCGAGGTGAACCGCAGCGTCGAGAATATCGGCGCGCGGCGGCTTCATACGGTGATGGAGCGGGTGTTCGAGGACCTGTCCTTCGCCGCGCCCGACCGCGGAGGGGATCAGATCGCCGTCGACGCCGCCTTCGTCGAGGAGCATCTGGGCGAGCTCAGCCGGTCGACCGATCTGTCGCGCTACGTGCTCTGACGATATATCGCGCAGAACCCCTTTCCATTCTTTCGAAGGCCTGAAAATCAGTCGGGCATGACCTTCGCGCGCTTCGTGATCGACAACCGGGCCTGGCTGTTTGCCGGGTTCGTGGTGGCCTTCACGTCATCCTACGGGCAGACCTATTTCATTTCGCTTTTCGCGGGCGAGATCATGCGCGAATTCCGCCTCACGGATGGGCAATGGGGCACGGTCTATACGATCGGCACCACTGCCTCGGCGGTGGTGATGATCTGGGCCGGGGCGCTCACCGACAGGTTTCGGGCGCGCGGACTGGGTGCGGCGGTCCTGCTGGGGCTGGCGCTGTCCTGTCTGGGGATGGCCTTGATGCCGGGCAGCTGGGGCTGGGCGCTGATCGGGGTGATCTTCGCGCTCAGGCTGTTCGGGCAGGGGATGACCAGTCATGTCGCTCTGGTGGCGATGGCGCGATGGTTCGCCGCTTCGCGCGGGCGGGCGATTTCCATCGCCTCGATGGGTTTTGCCCTGGGCCAGGCCGTGCTGCCTGTCGTCTTTGTCGCAGCCCTTGGCTGGGTGGACTGGCGGATGCGTTGGGTGCTGGCCGCCGGGCTGGTGGTGATCGTCATCCCGATCATCCTGTCCTTGCTCACGCACGAACGCACACCCCAGTCCATCGCAGAGAAGGACCAGGTCAGCGGCATGAACGGTCGGAACTGGACCCGGTCCGAAGCACTGCGTCACCCGCTTTTCTGGCTGATGGTGCCGGCGCTTTTGTGCCCGCCCGCCTGGGGCACCGCGCTTTTCTTTCAGCAGGTGCATCTGAGTGAGGTCAAAGGCTGGTCATTGGCCGAATTCGTGGCGCTGATGCCGTTGTTCACAATCGTTCTGATCAGCGCGACCTTCGCTTCGGGCTGGGCCATCGACAAGCTGGGGACGGGGCGGCTTGTGCCCGTCTACATGCTGCCCTTTGCGTTGGGTTTCGTCGTTCTGGCCCAGACCGAAACCATCCCGGGGGCGGCGGTGGGTCTGGTCCTTGTCGCCCTTGGTTCGGGCCTGCAGGCGACGCTGCCAGGGGTGTTCTTCGCAGAGTATTACGGTTCGCGCCACCTTGGTGCGATCAGGGCGACAGCTGGATCGGTCATGATCTTCGGGTCGGCGATCGGCCCGGGGGTCTCGGGCTGGCTGATCGATGCGGGGATCATGTTTCCCGATCAGATGATGGGAATAGCGCTTCTGTTTGTTCTTGCCGGGCTGTCTGCCACGCTGGGTGTGGTCAGGGCGCGCTCAGCCCTGACGGCGGCGGCTCAGGTAGACATATAGGGCGCCCTCGCCGCCGTGGCTGATATGGGCGGGGGTGACCTGCAGGACGACCGGTCCCAGCGGGGGCAGGGTCAGCCATTGCGGCACCTGATGGCGCAACAGGCCCCGGCGGGTGGGCATCGGGGCAAAGTCGTCGCGCAGCTTGCCCTTTCCGGTGATGACAAGCACCAGACGCCGCCCGACAGCATGTGAGGACAGGACGAACCCGATCAGCGCCGGGTGCGCCTCGGCCAGGGTCATGCCATGCAGGTCGATCCGCGCCTCGGGGCGCAGCTTGCCGCGCCTGAGCTTGCCCAGCGCCTTGGCATCCATGCGTGGGGCGGGCAGTCCGGCGCGATCTTCGGCAAGGCCCGACAGAAGATCGTTGGTGCCGCGATGATCGGCCCGCTCTCCTACCTGGAAAGCTGGAAGGGGGGGCCGAGTATCCACCGATACCGGCTTCTCGGCTGCGACAGGTGAGACGGGATGGGACGGAAGGCGTGACATCCCGCCGCGGCCCTTGAGGGGGGCATCGGCGCGCGTCACCTGATCCCAAAGCGCGCGCTCTTCGGCAGAGAGGTGACGGGGGCGGCGCATCAGGTGCAGGGAAAGCGGCGGATCGCGCCGCTATTCGCTTGTGGCGACAAGAAGCCAGTTGGGATCGGGACTGCCCATCGTACGGGCAAAGGTCCAGACATCGCGCTGACGGCGGATCTCGGTCGAGCTGCCTTCGACAATGTCGCCCGCACGGTCGCGGACGACCGAGGTGAGTTCGCCGACGAAGCGGACCGACACCTCTGCCTCGCCGGTCTGTTTGTCGAATGTCGCATCCTGCAGTCCAAGGTCGCTGATGCCGACGAAGGTCGCCTGAACCTGAAGCCCGTTCCTTTCCCGCTCTTCGACGACGGCGGCGAATGCGTCGTACACATCGGGGGCAAGGAAGGGCCGGACCGGGGCAAGATCGCCCGTCTCGAAGGCCATCAGGATCATCTCATAGGCGCCGCGTGCACCATTCAGGAAATCGTTGACGCCGAAATCCGGGTCCACGCCCTTCATTGCCGCCAGCGCCTTGGCGGCATCCGAACCTTCGGCGACATGATCGGTAATGTCGCGGTCAGGGCCACCCTCGATCACCTCGAGTTCGGGGCGCTTGCGGACGGATTGCTGGCCGATCGGAACGGGCGGTTTCTCGAAACCTTCGCGGGTGCCAAGAACCGAACGCAGGCGCAGGATCAGGAAGACGGCGATCCCGGCCAGAACCAGCAACTGGATGATCGGTGAATTCATGGTGACCTCATTGCTGGCGTGCAGGCATGGCAAATCTGCGCATGGCCCTCTATGTAAGGTGCGGGTGGGGCCAAGTCCACCTGTTGGCCGCCGCACAGATGCGGACAGAGCCTCAACCGTCGCGGGGTAACCGAAATGTGGGCATTCGCGCTCGTTCTTGCTGTCCCGGTGGTGGAAATCGCGCTGTTCATCGTCGTGGGCGGCGCAATCGGCATCCTGCAGACGCTGGCGCTTGTCTTTCTGTCGGCGCTGCTCGGTATCTTTCTGTTGCGCGGACAGGGGGGACAGGCGGCAGCCATGATGCGTCAGGGCGTGACGCAGCCCGACGATCCGGCCGAACATGTCGTGCATGGCGCGATGATCTTTCTGGCAGCGATGTTGTTGGTCATCCCCGGCTTTCTGACCGATGCGTTTGGCCTTGTCCTTCTGCTGCCGCAGGTGCGCCGCCGCACATTCGCGGGGCTGCGGAACCGGGCGCGGATGCAGGGCATGGTCTTCGAGGCGACCGTTCACGAGACGCGGAACGACCGGCCCGGCGACCGGGTGATCGACGCGGAATTCGAAGAGATCGAGCCTCCGCATCGGCCGACCCATCGCCCCTCGGGATGGACGAAGCATTGAGATGGCTTGCGCCGCCTGATAGGAGAGGGCGATTTCACAGGACCGGAGACAGATGATGGCCGACGAGACCGCCCCCGAGAACCCCGCCGCCCAGCCCGCACAAACCGGAGGGCAGCCGAAGGTGACCCAGCGGATCATCGCCCAGTACATCCGCGACATGTCTTTCGAGAACGCTCTGGCACAGAAGGGTCTGGCGGGCGATCTGCAGCCGGAGATCGCGGTGCAGGTGAACCTTGACGCGCGCAAGCGCGGGCAGGACAACCAGTACGAGATCATCACCAAACTGAACATAACGTCGAAATCAAAGGGCAGCGGGCAGGTTCTGTTCGTGCTCGAGATCGAGTATTCGGGTATCTTCATCGTCGAGGGCGTGCCCGAGGCACAGTTGCATCCCTATCTGATGATCGAATGCCCGCGGATCACCTTCCCCTTCCTGCGCCGCATCGTCAGTGACGTGACGCGGGATGGCGGCTTCCCGCCGCTGAACCTGGACATGATCGATTTCCTTGCGCTTTACCGCAACGAGATCGCCCGCCGCGTTCAGGCACAGGGCGGACAAGCGGATACAGGGGCGACGCCAGCCCAGCCGCAGAAGCTTGACAGCTGATCCACGCGCCGAATTTCCGCGCTACGTCTAACCCCTGGTGGACCAGAGCGCAGCGTCGCCCAGGGTCCGGATGAATGCGGCATGGGCCTCGGCCTCGGCCTCGGTCAGCCGCGGGGCAAGCGGGACGGGGCGGGGACGGGGTCTCCAGACCTCGGACTGACCTTTGGTCCGGGTGCCGCCTTGCGCGGCCAGGCCGAAGTCCGGCTGACGTCCGCCGATCAGCTGCAGATAGACCTCGGCCAGGATCTCGCTGTCGAGAAGCGCGCCGTGAAGGGTGCGGGCGGAATTGTCGATGCCGAACCGCCGGCAAAGCGCATCGAGCGAGGCAGGCGCCCCGGGAAACTTGCGCCGGGCGATGGCAAGCGTGTCGATGGCGCGGTCCATGGGAATCGGCGGCATGCGGACCCAACCAAGCTCGGCATTGAGAAACTTCATGTCGAAACTGGCGTTGTGGATCACCAGCCGCGCATCGCCGATGAATTCGACGAAGGCGGTTGCGATCTCGGCGAAGACGGGCTTGTCGGCAAGGAAATCGTCCCCCAGCCCATGCACCTCGAAGGCGGCTTGCGGCATGTTGCGCTGGGGATTGACGTATTGATGATACGTGCGCCCGGTCGGGAGATGGTTGAAAAGCTCGACCGCGCCGATCTCGACCAGACGGTCACCTTCTTCAGGTTCGAAACCGGTTGTTTCCGTATCGAGGACAATTTCACGCATCGGGATAGGTCTTTCGGATGTCTTCGACGATCTGTCTCACACGGGTGCGGGTGTCGTCCAGAGTGAGCGTTTCGATCACATGATCGGCACGGGCCCGTTTTTCGGCATCGGGAAGCTGCCGCGCAAGGATGAGTTGGAACTGCGCCTCGGTCATGCCGGGGCGGGCCAGGACGCGGTCGCGCTGGATGTCGGGTGGGGCCGTGACGGTGACGGTCAGGTCGCAGTCGCGGTCGAGGCCGGTCTCGAACAGAAGCGGAACGTCAAGCACGACCGGCCCACGGGGATGGTCTGCCAGGAAACGGGCGCGATCGGCAGCGACAAGCGGATGGACGATCCCCTCGAGCCGTTTCAGGACGCCGGGATCCTCGGCGATCAGTTGCTTCAGGACGCTGCGGTCGATGGCGCCATCGCGCAAGGCGGCGGGAAAGGCCGCCGAGACCGGCGCCACGGCCGCGCCGCCCGGGGCGTAAAGCCGATGGACGGCGCTGTCTGCGTCCCAGACCGGGACGCCTTCATCCGCGAAGAAGCCGGCGGTGGTGGACTTGCCCATGCCGACCGAGCCGGTCAGTCCGATGACGAAGGTCATTCCAGAACGGCGGCCCGCACGGCGTCGTCAACCTCGGGCCGGACGCCGAACCAGCGTTCGAAGGCGGGGACAGCCTGGTGCAGCAGCATGCCCAGGCCATCGACAGTCACACAACCGGCGGCGCGGGCTTCGGCCAGAAGGCGGGTTTCCAGAGGGTTGTAGACAAGATCGGTGACGACCTGCCCCGGGTGAAGACCATCGAGGGGCACCCGAAGTTCCGCAGCACCCGTCATGCCAAGCGATGTCGTGTTCACGATTGTCGCGGCATCCTCGATGATGTTGCCGGCCTGAACCCAGTCGACGACGCGGATCCGGGCACCGAAATCCGATTTCAGCGCCTCGGCCTTGGGACGGGTGCGGTTTGCCAGAAGGATTTCGGTCGCACCGGCGGCAAGCAGGGATTCGATGACCGCCCGCGCCGCCCCACCGGCACCCAGAACGGCCACGGGACCGACGTCCGGCCGCCAGTCTGGGGCACCCGCGCGCAGATTTGCCAGAAAGCCGTAACCGTCTGTGTTGTCTGCATGGATCTTTCCATCCCGACGAAAAATCAGCGTGTTGGCTGCCCCGATAAGGATGGCGCGATCGCTGATCTGATCGGCAAGGCGCATGACCGACACCTTGTGCGGGATCGTGATGTTGACACCGACGAAGCCCATCTTGGGAAGGGCGCGCACGACCTCGTCCAGATGTTCTTCCTGGACATGCAGAGGGATGTAGTCGCCGGCAATCCCGTGACGTTCAAGCCAGTGGCGATGCAGGCGCGGCGATCGCGAATGGCCGATCGGGTTGCCGATGACGCCGGCAAGAGGGATCTCATCGGTCATGTGGTCAGGGTTCCGCGGATGGTGAGCCAGTTGAGAAGATCGAGAAGGGGAAGCCCCAGGATGGTAAAGTAATCCCCCTCGATCCGGGAGAAAAGGCGGATGCCCTCTTCTTCGATACGATATCCGCCGACGCTGTCGAGAAGGGCGCTGCCGTTGCGGTCAAGATAGGCGTCAAGCCAGTCATCCGAAAGATCCCGCATCGTGAGGCGGGCTTCGCGGACCTGGCGCCAGAGGGGGCGGCCGTCCTCGCAGGCGACGACGGCCGAGAAGAGGCTGTGGGTCTGGCCCCGCAAGTCGCAAAGTTGCGCGCGCAGCTCGGGCAGGCTTTCCGCCTTGGAGAAGACGCGCGGACCAAGGGCAAGGATCTGGTCGCAGCCCAGAACCAGACGGCCCGGATGACGTTGGGAGACGCGGCTTGCCTTCATCTCGGCCAGGGCATCGGCCATGTCGCGGGGAGAGGCGCCGTCGACCGACAGGGCGGCGCGGATCGCCGGTTCATCGATGCGGGGGACCGAGACGTCGAAGGGAACCTGGGCTTGCCGCAGCAGTGCGGCGCGGATGGATGAGGACGAGGCGAGGATGATGGGCGCGGTCATGGGGACAGGTCTGTGGGAAAGATGCCGGCGGGTTGCGGGCAAGAACGGTGAAGATGGCCGAAAAGACGGGAGGCGGGACGGCTTGCCGGGCAAGACCTGATGCCGGCCGTGGTCGGCAGCGAACGATCCACAGTGGAAAAGGACAAGTCGGGGGATGTGGACGACTCGGACCTTCGGGGGCGGTCAAGAGGAAAAGCGAAGCGACGGCGTTCGAAGTTCATATATTTATATATGTTTATCAATATCTTGTCCGATATCTTGTGGCGGTGGGCCGGCCCGGATCCTGACATGTCTTGTGGACAAGGCTGAGGATGGTCCTTGCGTTGGTGGTTATCCACTGTGCTTACAACTACATCATCTTTTCTTTCATATCCTTATGGTTAAGGTATGGGGCACAACGTCAAACCCGGGATCGTCTGAATGGCAAGCATGCTGATGCCCTATTATGCATGGATCAAGGCAGGGCATATTGTGGCCATGATCGCGTGGATGGCAGGAATGTTCTACCTGCCGCGGCTGTATGTCTATCATGCGGAACGGGCGGCAGTCGGGTCGGAGCTTGATGCGACATTCAGGATCATGGAGGAGAAGCTGCTTCGCCTGATCATGAACCCGGCGATGATCGTGACCTGGGTGTTCGGTTTGATCCTGATCGGTATGGGGATGTTCGACTGGTCTGCGGCATGGTCGTGGATCAAGTTGGCCTCTGTTATCGCAATGACCGGCATGCATGGCTGGCTGGCCGGACGCAGGAAGGATTTCGCGCTTGGGCAGAATACGTTCTCGGGACGCAGCTTCCGGATCGCCAACGAGGTGCCGACGGTCCTGCTTCTGGTGATCGTCATTGCGGTGGTTGTGCGACCGTTTTGATTGACTTGCGCTTCGGAAGGTCTTAGGCGCACGTGCTGAGGCGTCCCGTCCGGGAGTGCGCCCGTTTCCCATTCTCTCGATCAGGACAGCCCGACGGGCTGCGTCAGGACGTTCATGGAACTGCACCGCATCAATCTTGCTGATCTCAAGGCAAAGAGCCCGAAAGACCTGCTTTCGATGGCCGAGGAGCTTGAGATCGAGAATGCGTCGACCATGCGGAAAGGGGACATGATGTTCTCGATCCTCAAGGAACGGGCGGATGAGGAGTGGATCATCGGCGGCGACGGTGTGCTCGAGGTGCTTCAGGACGGGTTCGGGTTCCTGCGCTCGCCCGAGGCGAATTATCTGCCGGGGCCGGACGACATCTACGTCAGCCCGGAGATGATCCGTCAATATGCGATGCGGACCGGTGACACCGTCGAAGGGGTGATGCAGGAACCGAATGACAATGAGAGGTATTTTGCGCTTACCTCTGTCGAGAAGATCAATTTCGAGGATCCCGAGAGAGCGCGGCACAAGGTCGCGTTCGACAACCTGACGCCGCTTTACCCCGATGAGCGGTTGAAGATGGAGATCGAGGAAGATCCGTCGATCAAGGATCGTTCCGCGCGGATCATCGACCTGGTCGCACCGATCGGCAAAGGCCAGCGAAGCCTGATCGTGGCGCCGCCGCGGACAGGCAAGACGGTGCTCTTGCAGAACATCGCGCAGTCGATCGCGGTGAACCATCCGGAATGCTACCTGATCGTGTTGCTGATCGACGAGCGGCCCGAGGAAGTGACCGACATGCAGCGTTCGGTCAGGGGAGAGGTGGTTTCGTCAACCTTCGACGAGCCGGCCTCTCGGCATGTGGCGGTGGCCGAGATGGTGATCGAATAGGCCAAGCGGTTGGGCGATCACAATCGGGATGGGGGGATCTTGCTTGATTCGATCACGCTGCTTGG
>JAFIEN010000372.1 GCA_020832515.1 Rubellimicrobium sp.
GGTTGATCGAACACGAAGTGGTCGAGATCTTCCTTGCCGAGGCACCGGACGATCTGGCCCTGTCTCCGGACCCCGACGAGGTGATGGCGGTGCGCTGGGTCCGGTTTCAGGATCTTGCCGCGCAGGTCGCGCGGCGGCCCCATGAATTCACACCCTGGCTGCGGGTCTATCTGGCCGAACATCGGGACACGATCTTCGGGCCCCTCGCCATCGCCTGACCGATCGGCCCGCGGAATTTGTAAAATTCCGCCACCCGAATTTGGCAAATTCGGGTTCCCTCACAGGGTCAGATCGAACCGTGCCAGAACAGGCGCATGGTCGCTGGGCTGCTCCCAGCCCCGAACCGCCCGCAGGATGCGGCTGCCATGCGCCGCCCCCGCGATATCCGCGCTGGCCCAGATATGGTCGAGCCTGCGCCCCTTGTCGGCGGCATCCCAATCGGGCGAGCGGTAGGACCACCAGGAATAGAGCCGCCCTTCAGGAATGTCGGCCCGGGTCACATCCACCCATCCGCCCGCCTCTTGCACGGCCCCCAGATGTTCGACCTCGACGGGTGTGTGGCTGACGATCTTCAGAAGCTGGCGATGGTTCCAGACATCATCCTCACGCGGGGCGATGTTCAGGTCGCCCACAAGGATCGCGCGCTTCGGCCGCTCGGCATGAAAATGGTCCCGCAGCGCGACAAGGTAGTCAAGCTTCTGGCCGAATTTCTCGTTCACGGCGCGGTCGGGCACATCCCCCCCGGCCGGCACATAGCAATTGTGGATCACCGTCCCGTCCGCCAGCCGCGCCGCCACGTGCCGCGCATGGCCAAGATCCGCGAAATCCATCGCGCCCGCATCCTCGATCGGCAGGCGAGAGAGGATCGCCACGCCGTTGTAGCCCTTCTGCCCACGCGCGACCATGTGGCGATAGCCAAGCGCCTGAAATCCCTCGAGCGGGATCTTCTCGACCGGTGACTTGCATTCCTGCAGGCAGAGGATGTCGGGCTGTTCTTCCTCCAGGAGACGCAGGACAAGGCCCTCGCGCAGGCGGACGGAATTGATGTTCCAGGTGGCAAGAGTGAAAGGCATCGGGGTCTCCGCAAGGGTTCGGGCGCGAAAGCCTAAACCGTCAGCGAAGCGGGGGCCAGCGGCGAGGCGACGCCGCCCGCGCCCGCGCGTCCCTTGCATTCTGCGAAGGGACAGGCGGGCATGCGGCGGGTCGCACGCTTGTCAGGCGCCGCCCGCCGGTTCGGCAGAGATCCTGCCGCACAAGCGCAGGTCCCGGGCACCGGCAGCCGGGGCGCAGGACAACCGGCCTCAATTGATCGTGAAGCTGGCCGAGCCGCAGACATCCGTCATCGCTTCCTGCGTGCGGCCATCCTCGAAGATGAACAGCAGCGCCTGTTCGCAGTTCGTCTGACCCTCGGCAACGGTCACGGTGCCCGTTTCGCCGCTGGGCAGGACGTTCGCGCCCAGGATATCGTTGCCCCAGCTGCCCGCACCGGTCGGCGCGGCATACATCTCGACCACCGTCAGGCCGGACTGGTTGATCAGCTGGAAGCTCACATCCTCGGCAACGGCCGGTGCGGCCAGTATCGCCGGGACAAGGCCCGCAAGGGCAAGGGTCGTCACATAGCGCATCGTTTCACCTCATCTTCGGAGAGTCGGCAGCCCTCTCGTCACGATGCCAAAACTAGGCGAGGCACGGGGGATATGCCATGACGAAAGGGGTGTTATCCGATATCGCCCCCGCCGACCGCCGCCTCTCCGCCACGATCGCGCCCGCTCAGGCAACCAGCCTATAACCACCCGTCTCGGTCACCAGAAGCCGCGCGTTCGAGGGGTCGGGTTCGATCTTCTGGCGCAGCCGGTAGATATGCGTCTCGAGCGTATGGGTCGTGACGCCGGCATTGTAGCCCCAGACCTCGTGCAACAGCACGTCCCGCGGCACAACGCCTTGAGGCGCGCGATAGAGGAACTTCAGGATGTTGGTTTCCTTCTCGGTCAGTCTGACCTTCTTGTCGTCCTCGGTGATCAGCATCTTCTGCGAAGGCCGGAAGGTATAGGGGCCAAGCTGGAAGATCGCGTCTTCCGACTGCTCATGCGTGCGCAACTGCGCCCGGATCCGCGCCAGCAGGACCGGGAACTTGAACGGCTTGGTGACATAGTCGTTGGCCCCGGCATCAAGACCCAGGATCGTGTCGCTGTCGCTGTCATGCCCCGTCAGCATCAGGACCGGGCATTTCACGCCCTGCTTGCGCAGCACCTTGCACAACTCGCGTCCATCAGTGTCGGGCAGACCGACATCAAGGATCACGAGGTCGTAGTGCGAGGCCTTCGCCTTGACGATCGCCTCCTGACCGTCGGCCGCTTCGAACACGTCGAAGTCCTCGGTCATGACAAGCTGTTCGCTCAGCGCCTCACGCAGGTCGTCGTCATCGTCGACCAGCAGGATCTTCTTCAATTGCGCCATGGTCCGCCTCCGTTTGCCTCGATGAACGGCAGGTGTGGCACAATGCCGTGCCTGCCAAGATATGCGACAGAAACCTCACGTCGGTGTGTCGCCTTGCGGGGAATTGTTTCAATTCCCACCGCGGCAGGCTATCTGCACCAGGACCCCAGCCGGACACATCCATGGCGCTTTCCCCCGACATCACCGACCGTATCGCCCGAGCACGTGCCGACCTGCGGATGGGCGTTCCGGTCGTGCTGACCGCGACCGATGGCATCGGTGCTGTCGTGCTGGCCGCCGAGACCGCCGGGAAAGACCGCCTTGCCGCCCTGCGCAGCCTGGGTGCGCCCGTCCTCGTGCTGACCGCCCGGCGCGCCGCGACGCTGCATGCGCGGGCCTATGACGGCGATCTCGCCCGTGTGGTCCTGCCTGCCGAGGCGACGCTGGACTGGATCCGCGCGATGGCCGATCCGGCCGACGATCTGCACAGCCCGATGAAGGGGCCCTTCCGCACCGAACGCGACGGACCGACCGACCTGCATCGCGCCGCGATCAACCTTGTGAAGGCCGCCCGCCTTCTGCCTGCGGCGCTGGTCCTTCCCCTGTCAGGGGCCGAAGGCTTTGCCGCCCGCCTTGACCTGACCCGCGTGCCCGTCGGTGGTGTTCTGCTGAACGAACCCGGCACCCTCAGCCGCGTTGCTTCCGCGTCCCTTCCGCTCGAGATATCCGACGCCGGCCGATTGCACATCTTTCGCCCCGCAGATGGCGGCGAAGAGCATTACGCCGTCGAAATCGGTCAGCCCGGCCGTGACAGACCTGTTCTGGCACGGCTTCACTCGGCCTGTTTCACGGGTGATGTGCTGGGCAGCCTCAAATGCGACTGCGGCCCCCAGCTTCGCGGTGCGCTGGCGCAGATGGGATCGGAGGGGGCGGGTGTCCTGTTGTACCTCAACCAGGAGGGACGCGGGATCGGGCTTGCCAACAAGATGCGCGCCTATTCGCTGCAGGATCAGGGTTTCGACACGGTCGAGGCCAATCACCGGCTGGGGTTCGAGGATGACGAGCGTGACTTCCGCAGCGGCGCAGCAATGCTGCGGCAACTCGGCTTCTCACAGGTGCGACTGATGACGAACAACCCCGCGAAGGTTGCACGGCTGGGCGATTGCGGCATGGAGGTGGTCGAGCGTGTACCGCTCAGAGTTGCAACAAACCGGCATAACGCCGACTATCTGGCAACCAAGGCCGCGAAGTCGGGACACCTGCTCTGAAGCAGAAACCGATGATCCGCATCACGCGGTATCACGATGGTCGGGTCCGATTTCCGGTCTAAAAACAGAATCGGCCCGGTGAGCAGGTCACTGGGCTTTCCATTGTGTGTGTTTTGGTGGTTTTTGTATTTTTGCCTGATGGTGTTTTTCATCGGGCAATGTTTGTTCGGAGAGAGATTGTTTTCC
>JAFIEN010000373.1 GCA_020832515.1 Rubellimicrobium sp.
CGCAGGAAGGCGCGATACCCATCTTCCATAAAGTCGACCCGCCAGGCCACCTGTGCGGGCGGCATGACCCCGGTGATCATCTCGAGGGCGCAGTCCGCGGTGGTGACATATCCGCTTTCGCTGGTGAACGGGTATCGGGACAGCCCCCAGCAATCTGCATCCCGTCGCCTGAACCACAGGATTTCAGAGGGGGGAACATATTTCGTGAAGGCCTCCACGCTGCCATAGGGCACGCCGCGGGCCAATGCATGACGGGCTATCGCTTCATTGCAGAAGTCGTTCGGCTCCCCGTCGGAAGAACAGGAATGCTGACCGAGGAGACCTCCCGGCTCCACGGTGCGCAGTTCCCCGGCGATGAAGATGATCGAGGCACAGGCAGATGCGCATTCGGCACCTTCGGGAATGACCATGTGCGCGGGGTACTGCTCGAGCAGCCCGGCGATGGCCAAGGCTTCCTTCACATCACCCCCAGGGCTGTCGAGCAGCACGACTGGCAAGCCGTGCGGGAGCGACGGAGTGTTGGCCAGAGCAGATCTGAAGTGCTCGACATCACCTCGTTCAATCGGGCCAGTCGCCTGCCAGACAGAGTGACCGCGCCAGGTCACCGTTTCCAGCGTGATGGCCGCTGCGCCCGAGGCACCACCTGCCGCAAGTGCCGAAATGCAGAGGAACTTCCTGATCATGTCGACAGGTCATCCCCAGCGTCGCTCCGTGTCAAACCGAAAGTCCTCTCATGCAGCGTTTCGTGAGGCGCCGCCCGGCCGGCCGGCGGAACAACGGATCCCTGCTGGTCATCCTGAACCTCCGTCTTGCCACATCCCCACAATCCGCCCCGGCAGCCCGTCCAAGGCCCGCGTCGCGTCCCGCGCCAGATCCAGCCGCTTGCGCAGCCTGACCTGCGGCACCAGCAGGAAGATCGGAATGTTGATGAGGTCACGCCCGGTCTTCAATCTGCCGGGTAAGGCAGGACCGTGGCCCGGCTGGGGCCGCGCAAGCCTGCCGAACGCGCGGTCGCGGGTGTTCAGCCGTCCCTCCGCCACCAGCAGACTGAGCCCTGTCCGCTTGAATGTTGTGGTGCTGTCAGGCCTGCAGCTTGATGTCCAGTTCGGCCGCGATGCGCTCACCCTCGAGCCAGGCGCCGCTCACGCTTGCCTGTTGGCTGCGATGTGTGGCTTCGCCCGCGAAATGGATGTGCTCCGCATGGGGCTGGCGCAGCGCTGCGCGTTGATCCGATCCGCCGGGCAGGGCGCCTGAATATGAGCCGCGCACGAATGGCTCGTGCCGCCAGGCGGTGGCATGGCCCTTGATGAATTTCCGGCGCAGGCCGCTTCCGAAGATATTGACGAGCGTTTCGAGAGCATGGTCGATGGCGGCTTGCGGACCTGCTGCTAGCAGTTCCCTTGAAAAGCTGCCGCCGGTTGCCATCGTGGTCAGACCGGTGCCGCCGATATTGCACAGAAAGCCGCCGCCCCGGGGGACGCCTGCCACTTCCTCTTCGATCCGGTAGCCAAGCCAGGTATCCGCCTCAAGCGGCAGGCTGCCTTGTTCAAACAAGAGCGCGGCATGGTTGTAATCGCCCATGGTGATCATCTCGAGCGCGCGACGGTGCGTCCTCTCGAGTGGTGGGTCAAAGCGAATTACATCCTCGGCCAGAACGCCTACTGATACGGTGACGACAACCGCGCGGGCGGTGAGGCTTCTTTCGGATGTGGTCACGCGGACGCTAGCGGCGCGTGCCTCGATGCTACTGACGGGACAATCAAGCGTGATCGGCAGGCCATCTGCAAGACGCGCGACCAAATGACCAAAGCCTTCGCGGCAGAAGAAATCCTCTCCGCCTGCCCATGTATTCATGTCCCGCACGGAGATGTCAGCCAGATCGCGGGCCATCGAGAGACCTGACATCATCCTGACCGTGCTCGCCCAGGGGCCCCTGGCGGAAAAGACATCGGCGAAGGAACGGTCCGTCGGCCGTCCGGTCCGTCTTTCAATCTCGAGGTCTTCTTGCATGGCGATTTCGCTTGCCGCGAAGTTCTTCTCCACCTGATCCCAGAAGTCATCGCCATCTTCGAGCCCATGCATCAACCGGCGCTCGGGTGATGCGTAGATATCGAGCCCCAGGGCGCGTCCCGGTGCCACAAGCGCGTTGGCCTGAGCGCAATGCATCCAATGCGCGCCCATGTCGAAGGGAACGCCGAAGATCGATCTGTCAGTATGGGCACGCCCGCCAACGCGGCCGGTGGCCTCGAGGCAGACCACGTCATGGCCGGCGTTTTTCAATGCGGTGGTCGCAGCGATGCCGGCGGCACCTGCGCCGATGACGATCACGTCATGATCGGTCTTGCTCATGTACTCACTCGTTTGTCCCGACATTCCCACGCTGGGTGCCGTCCGACCGCAAGATCGCCTGAATCGGCCCGCTGAACAAGCATCGCTCGCCCCGGGCGTCGTCTGCGGTCGCGCAAGCTACCGGAATTGGGCGGCGCGGGACGCGAAGCCGCCGCGTTCCTGTCCGGCGGCGGCTTTTTCCGCGCGGCGCACAGACCTGTGCCGCCGCTTCCGTTCAATTTGGGTCCGGATCGCGGTCGTGCGTATGGCGGTGGCGCTTGCAATCGGCGGATGGCGACGACAGAGCCTACCATCGGGTCTGTGATCGCGATCTCGGTCAGCTGGCAGGTGATGGCGCGAGCGTGACGCACGAAACACGCCCCGATATTGAACAGCTCGAGTTGCAGGCTGGTCAGGGACCAGTCGGCCATCGCTTCGGTCGACTCACAGCGCAGAAAGGTGGCTAACATCATGACCGGGCTTTTCCGTCGACCCAGCCTTCCACGATCCGCCTTGGCAGCCCGCCTACGGCCCGCTCTGCATCCCGCGCGAGATCCAGCCGCTTGCGCAGCTTCACCTGTGGCACCAGCAGGAAGACCGGAATGGTCG
This sequence comes from Rubellimicrobium sp., assembly GCA_020832515.1. Lineage (GTDB taxonomy): Bacteria > Pseudomonadota > Alphaproteobacteria > Rhodobacterales > Rhodobacteraceae > JAFIEN01. The sequence goes on from JAFIEN010000373.1 coordinate 2,938, forward strand.
TGAGGCCACGCCCGGTCTTCGAGCGCGACGCCACGGCGCGGTCCTTCGTGTTCAGCCGCCCTTCGGCCACCAGGAGGCTCGGCCCCGTCCGCCGATAGACGAAGCGCAGGCGCAGCCCCGAGCGCCGCTCCCATTCGCCGGGGGTGATCCGTCCGCCGCGCGTGGACTTGCCCGCCGCGGGCAGCGGGATCGCGAGCCAGAACCCGTTCCTCGAGCGGATCAGCGGCCCGGTGTCATGCGCACGAACGATGACCGGGGCCTTGGACCAGACCACGGCGGCGGCATTGAGGCTGGGCCTGCCCTTTGGGAACTGCTCCGACCGGATGGTATTGGCCAGTCTCCTGCCCAGCCCCGCGCCGGTGATCTGCCCGCGCCAGGCGGCCTTGAGATCGCTCCCGGCCGACTTGACGGCTACCGAGACTGCGCGCTCGCCCGCGGTGACCTCCGCCCGCATCAGCTCGAGAATGTCCGCCGTGACATCGAAACGCAGCTTCATGGTGCCTCCACCGGGCGCAAGTCCACCGTCCAGACGAGGCGCTCGCGGTCGCGGACGGGCTCGCCCTGGATGAGGAAGGCCTCCCCGTCGATCTCGATCCGGTCGCCGGGACGCGGGGTGGCAACCTCGGCCACGCGCAGGTCGATCCGGGTCGTCTCGGACCAGAGCCTTGCTGCGCCGAAATCGGTGACATCATCCGCGCGGCGCAGGACCACGCGGACGAGCTGGGGTGCGCCGCCGTCGGCGATGTAGACGGCGTCGAGGCCAATGTTGCCATCGGCAAAGAGCATATCGATTGCAGGGGCAAAGGCGGTCATGATCGCGCGCCCGTCATGATGTGTGGCCCGTCAGTGTCTCTGGCCGTCACTTTTTCTGGCCCGTCAGTTCGAGCTGTGGAGCCGGATGGCGAGGCGGGGGCGCTTGTTGACCGGCAGGATCGAGGCCTCGGTCATCA
>JAFIEN010000374.1 GCA_020832515.1 Rubellimicrobium sp.
GTTTGCTTGACAATACCGATGTCACCTTCGTTCACGGCTACGCACCTGTCACGCGACAGATGATGACCCATGCCGGGATCCCGGCAGAACAGGTGCATGAAGAAGCGGAACGCGAATTCCAGTCCACGCGCCACGAGCCTGGTCGGTTCATTCAGGGCCTCGATCTTGGCGATCCGAGCTACAACGCGCGGATCATCGAGGGCGTCGGAGCGGATGCCATCGCCGGTCTTGTCGAACTGGCAAGGCCCGACCTTCTCGTGATCGGCACGCGCGGTCTGTCCGGGGTCAGGCGCCTGTTTCCGGGCAGCGTGGCGCAGGAGCTGATGGGCAGTCTGGGGGTCGACATACTGGCCGTGCCTCCGCAGGCATGAACTGCCGCATCCCTCATATCACGTCTCTCACCTCGCCGCTTCACGGGATGTAGCTCATGTCCGATCTGGCCATGGTCCTTGCCCTGCTTGGGGCAGCGGTGGTGATGTTTGCCATCAATCGGCCGCGTATGGATGTGGTTGCCGTGATCATGATGGTCGCGCTGCCGATGACGGGCGTCATCACCATGTCCGAAGCGCTGGTCGGGCTGTCGGACCCCAACATCGTGCTGATCGCGGCCCTGTTCGTGATCGGCGAGGCGCTGGTGCGCACCGGCGTCGCGCAGCGCCTTGGCGACTGGCTGACCGCGCGCGCGGGCGCGAGCGAGGCGAAGCTGATCTTCCTCTTGATGGTGATCGTGGCAGGCGTGGGGTCGTTCATGTCCTCGACAGGCGTGGTGGCGATTTTCATCCCCATCGTGCTGCGTATCGCGCGCAACGCGCGTATCCCGGCCGGTCGGCTGATGATGCCCCTGTCGATGGCAGCACTCATCAGCGGGATGATGACGCTGGTTGCGACCGCGCCCAACCTGGTCGTGCACTCCGAACTGATGCGGCAGGGGCATGATGGCTTCGGCTTTTTCGCCTTCACCCCGTTCGGCGTGCCGATCCTGGTGCTGGCGGTCCTCTACATGCTGGTCGCGCGGCGTTTCCTCGCGCCAGGAGCGCCGAGCGCGCTGCCCGAGCGCGCGGCGCTGACCGGGTGGGTGGCAGACTATGAGCTTGCCGGGCGCGAGCACAGACTGCAACTGCGCCCCGGATCGAAGCTGGAGGGAAAGCGGCTGGATGCACTGGACCTGCGCGCCAGCGCCGGCATCAACATCATCGCCATCGAACGCGGCAGCAGGTTCCGCCGCAAGCTGATCCATCCGAGGGCAGAGACAGTGCTGCAGTCCGGCGACATCCTGCTGATAGACCGGCGGGCCAGCGGAGCGGAGGCGAGCTTCGACCTCGACGCCTTTGCCGGGGCGCATGACCTGATCGCGCTGCCGGTCTCTGGCCAGTGGTTCACCGACACGGCGCAGGAAATCGGCATGGCGCAGATCCTCGTGCCGCCAACCTCGCGCCTGATCGGCCAGACCGTGACCGGTGCCCGCTTCCGCGATGTGCATGACCTGTCGGTCATCGGCATGAAGCACGGCACGAAGCCGGTGCCGCACGGCGTGATCGACGAGCCCCTGCGCGCGGGCGACACGCTGCTGACCGTCGGCCCCTGGCGCGCGATCCGCAAGCTGGCCGAGGAACGGCGCGACCTGATCCTGCTGGACCTGCCTGCCGAGGCCGACGAGGTCGTCCCGGCCCGCCACCGCGCCCCGCTGGCGATTGGCGTGCTGGCGCTGGTTGTGGTGCTGATGGTCTGGGGGATCGTGCCGAATGTGCAGGCGGCTTTGTTCGGCTGCCTGCTGCTGGGCCTGTTTCGCTGCATCGACATGGCAGGCGCCTACCGGTCGATCCACTGGCAAAGCCTGATCCTGATCGTGGGCATGCTGCCCTTCTCGTTGGCGCTGCAGCGCACAGGCGGGGTCGAGATCGCAGCCGGGGCGCTTCTGGAAGCGCTGGATGGCGCCTCGCCCCGGCTGGTGCTGGGCGCGATCTTCATGGCAACCGCAGCGCTGAGCCTGTTCATCTCGAACACGGCCACCGCCGTCCTCATGGCCCCGGTGGCGCTGGCCGTCGCAGCCGCGCTTGGCGCGTCCCCCTATCCTTTTGCCATGACCGTGGCGCTGGCGGCTTCGGCTGCCTTCATGACGCCCGTCTCCTCGCCCGTGAACACGCTCGTGGTCGGGCCGGGGAACTACCGTTTCACGGATTTTCTGCGGATTGGCGTGCCATTTTCGGCGCTCTGCCTTCTGACCAGCGTCCTGCTGGTGCCGCTTGTCTTGCCTTTCCAGCACTGATCTGCCGACCTGAAGTCATGCCGACGGGTGCAAAAGGTTTCCCTTCTGACCCGATCATTCCGCCAAATGCCAGCGTCATCATTCGCTATTCCAGAGATAGGCGAATTCTGCCCGCCCATAAACCAGCCTTGATCAAAAGGGCTATGCGTCAGGTTCCCGTTCAGGCGTCACGCCCTCGACCCGGACGAAGTGACCTGTCGGAACGGGCGTGATCATGAAGGAGGGCGGCACAGCGTCCGCGATGCCGCCGACCTCGTGCTTTTCCGACAGTCCAAGGTCCTGCTCCGACCCCCGCCGAAGAGGCGAGGGTCAGGAGCGGGTCCGCAGGCGTCAGCCGACCTGAGCTGCGTTGCACGCGCTCAATGCGTCGATCGCATCCGCTGTCCCCGTCAGGTCTATCTCAATAGGTGGCCGGGTTCCCACTGTGGCAGTCATCGACGATCCTGCACCGAGCGCCTCGATGAAACCGGGGTCTTCTGTCACGATGTAACCCCCGGAGAATCCACCGGGGATGTTGCCTGCCGCCTCCGTCACGCCTCCAACAAAGCGCTGCTCACCGATCAGCAGTTCGATCTCGTCGACCCGGCCGGATTCTGCTTCCGTGGGTGCCTGCGTGAAAACGCCCAGATAGGCGTAGATTGCAGGGTCGGTGATCCCCATCTGAAGAACGGAGGTCTCGGACGGCCGTTCGGCAAAGCAGGTACCGCGGGTTTCGTTGACAAAGACGTTCCACCCCCCAAATGAACCATAAGGCGCGAATGTGTCTGTGGCAGAAGGAAGCGCCCGCCCATCCTCAGCCAGCACGGGCACCGTCCCGGCCAAGGCTCCGCATACCGTGAGCACCGTCAATGTCGCGTGTTTCATGTCAGTCTCTCTTCTTTGTTGGGGTCCTCGGTCCGTCTTTCCTCAAGCGCCCTTCGGCGTGACTCCAAGATCGACTGATTTCGGCCACCGAACAAGTGTCTTTCGTCCCGGGCGGTGTCTGCGGACGCGCAAGCGCGCGGCGTTCGGACGCAAAAAAGCTTGAACCCGCATCATCCCGGCCCGGCGGCTCCGGTCTTCGGGCCGTTCTTCGGGCAGGCCCGGTCTGCGCGACCGCACGCAATCGACCGGGAAGGCGGGTCAGGTCTTTGCACGCCGCGCGATGCGAAGGGTGCCACCCTCAACCGGAACGGCCTGACCGGATCTCAGCCGGGGCTGCGTTCGGCCCAGCCGGCAAAGACCTTTTCCAGCGCGACCACGATGTAGTAGAGAACGATCCCCAGAAACGCGAGCGCGATCAGCACGGCAAACATCAGCGGAAAGTCCGAATTCGTCCGCCCGCTGTCGAAGAGGGCCCCAAGGCCGCGCCCGTGGGGGCTGACGATCTCCATCAGGTTGGTGCCGATGAAGGCCAGCGTCACGGCCACCTTCAGCGCGCCAAAGAACTCGGGCAGGGTCTTGGGCAGGGCGATCTTCCAGAAGATCGTCGCCTGTGACGCGCCAAGGCTGCGCAGGATGTCGCGGTATTCGGGTTCCAGCGTCGAAAGGCCGATGCTGACCGAAACCGCGATGGGAAAGAACGAGATCATGAAGGCCAGCAGCACCGTGTTGAAATCATGCTGGCCCACGAACA
>JAFIEN010000375.1 GCA_020832515.1 Rubellimicrobium sp.
AATGCAGGTTGTGCCAGGTCAGCAGCATGCCCGAGATCATCTCGCCCGCGCGGAAGACATGGTGCAGATAGGCGCGGGAATAGCCCCGGCAGGCCGGGCAGGTGCATTCTTCGTCCAGCGGGCGGGGGTCGTCCTGATGGCGGGCGTTCTTGATGTTGACCTGCCCCCGGCGCGTCCAGGCCTGCCCCGTGCGACCCGAGCGCGAGGGCAGGACGCAATCCATCATGTCCACCCCGCGCGCGACCGCGCCCACGATGTCATCGGGCTTGCCCACCCCCATCAGATAGCGCGGGCGATCCTCGGGCAGCATGTCGGGCGCATAGTCCAGCACGCCGAACATCGCCTCCTGCCCCTCGCCCACCGCCAGCCCGCCAAGGGCATAGCCGTCGAACCCGATGGCACGCAGCGCCGCCGCACTTTCCTCGCGCAATTCGCGCGTGATGCCGCCCTGCTGGATGCCGAACAGTGCGTGCCCGGGGCGGTCGCCGAAGGCCGCCTTCGAGCGTTCCGCCCAGCGCATCGACAGCCGCATGGAGGCGGCCACCGCCTCGTCGGGCGCGGGCAGTGCGGGGCATTCGTCGAAACACATCACGATGTCACTGCCCAGAAGCCGCTGGATCTCCATGGAGCGTTCGGGGGTCAGTTCGTGGCGCGATCCGTCGATATGGGATTTGAAGGTCACCCCTTCCTCGGTCAGCTTGCGCAGCCCGGCAAGGCTCATCACCTGAAACCCGCCCGAGTCGGTCAGGATCGGCCTGTCCCAGTTCATGAAGCGGTGCAGCCCGCCCAGCCGCGCCACCCGCTCGGCCGTGGGGCGCAGCATGAGGTGATAGGTATTGCCCAGCAGGATATCGGCCCCGGTTGCGGCCACGCTTTCGGGCAGCATCGCCTTGACCGTGGCGGCGGTGCCCACAGGCATGAAGGCGGGCGTCCGGATCTCGCCCCTGGGCGTGGTGATCCGCCCGGTGCGCGCCTTGCCGTCGGTTGCCTGCAGCGTGAAACCGAACCGTGTCATCATCCGCCCCCATCCATCGGGGTCCTTCTAGCCGATGAGCCGGGAATGGAAAGCGGCGGAAACCTGCCGGCGCTGACGATGGTCTTGGCACTGTTACACGCGACATGTTAATAATTGCCGAAAGACACTTTCAGGATTTCCGAAAATGCTGCCCCCGAAACCGCTCACCCAGACCCGCGTGCCGAATGTCTACGACGCCGAGCCGATCCCCGAGGCCGCGATGGCCGAGGTGGCGCGGATCCTGGGGTCGGGCGACCTGTTCCGCTACACGTCCGACGTGTCGCCCGTGGCCCTGCTCGAGGCAGAATTCGCGGCGCTGCTGGGGGCGAAATATGCGCTGGCCGTCTCGTCCTGCTCGGCGGCGCTGTTCCTGTCGCTCAAGGCGCTGGGCCTGCCGGATGGGGCGCGGGTGATGATCCCGGCCTTCACCTTCGCGGCCGTCCCCTCGTCCATCGTGCATGCCGGGATGGTCCCGGTCCTGTGCGACTGCGGCGACGACTACCGCATCGACATGGACGACTTCCGCGCGAAACTGCCCGGCGTGGATGCGGTGATGATCAGCCACATGCGCGGGCATACATCCGACATGGACGCGATCATGGAGCTGGCAGATGCTGCTGGCCTGCCGGTGATCGAGGATGCGGCCCATTCGCTGGGCACCACCTGGGCGGGGCGCAATATCGGCACGATCGGCAAGGTGGGCTGCTTCAGCTTCCAGTCCTACAAGCTGATCAACGCCGGCGAAGGCGGGATCATGATCACCGACGATGCCGACCTGATCGCCCGGGCCGTGATCATGTCGGGCGCCTACGAGCATAACTGGAAAAAGCACCCGGTCCTGCAAGAGGCCTTCGGGCGCTGGCAGAACCGCCTGCCGCTCTACAACCTGCGGCTCAACACGTTGTCGGCGGCGATCATCCGCCCGCAACTGCCCGAACTGGCCCGCCGGGTGCGGGACGGGCGGCGCAACCACGACCATGTCGCGGCACGGCTGAACACCAGCCCCTGGATCGAAGTGCCCGAAAAGCTTGAGCCCGAGCTTCGCGCGCCCGACTCGATCCAGTTCAACCTTGCCGGCATGAGCGAGGCCGAGATCGCCGCCTATGCGGCCGAGGCCGAGGCGCGCGGCGTCAAGGTCCAGATCTTCGGCGCCAGCCGCGACAATGCGCGGGCCTTCTGGAACTGGCAGTTCCTTGGCGAAACCCCGGACCTGCCCAAGACCCGCGCCATGCTGATGCGCGCCTGCGACGTCCGCCTGCCCGCCCGGCTGACGCTGGCGGACTGCGACGCGGTCGCCGACATTCTGCTGGATGCCGCCGAAGCCGTCATGGCCGAGGAACGCGCCTTCGGGACCTGACATTGCGGGGCTTGATGGCCCGTGTCGCGTTTGCGACCCAAACCTGTCGCTCCACGATTGCGCTGGCCCGCACCTTTGCTAAGGTCGCCCGGCAAGGCAGTTGCTGGGACAAGGCTGAACGATGCAATATTCCGGCCTGCGGGTCATCTGGGAGGGCCTGACCGGCCAGAAAGGCTGGGGGCCGATGTGGCGCGACCCGGCGCCCAAGACCACCTATGACATGGTCATCATCGGCGGCGGCGGGCATGGCCTGTCCACCGCCTATTACCTTGCGCGCGAACACGGGATCACCAATATCGCAGTGCTGGAAAAGGGCTATCTCGGCGGCGGCAATATCGGGCGCAACACGACCATCGTGCGCGCGAACTACTTCCTGCCCGGCAATTCCGAGTTCTATTCCCATTCCCTCAAGCTGTGGGAGGGGTTGGAACAGGACCTGAACTACAACGTGATGCATTCGCAGCGCGGCCTGATCAACCTTTTCCATTCCGACGGCCAGCGCGACGCCTTTGTCCGGCGCGGCAATGCGATGATAAATCAGGGCGATGACGCGATCCTTCTGGACCGCGAAGGCGTGCGTCGCTACCTGCCCTATCTGGATTTCGACAATACCCGCTTCCCGATCTACGGCGGCCTCTACCACCCGCGCGGCGGCACGGCGCGCCATGATGCCGTGGCCTGGGGCTATGCGCGCGGTGCCGACCAGCGCGGCGTGGACCTGATCCAGAATTGCGAGGTGACGGGGATCGACATCGAGAACGGCCGCGTCACCGGCGTGCAGACCACGCGCGGCGCGATCCGGGCAAAGAAGGTGGGCATCGTGGTTGCGGGCCGCTCAAGCCAGGTGGCGGCGATGGCGGGGATGCGGCTGCCAATCGAAAGCCACGTCCTTCAGGCCTTCGTGACCGAGGGGCTGAAGCCGGTGATCGACCATGTGGTCAGCTTCGGCATGGGCCATTTCTACATCAGCCAATCCGACAAGGGCGGCCTCGTCTTCGGGGGCGATCTTGATTTCTACGCCTCCTACGCCGCGCGCGGCAACCTGCCGATGGTCGAACATGTGATGGAGGCGGGCATGGCGCTGATGCCGATGATCGGCAAGGCAAAGGTCCTGCGGTCCTGGGGCGGCATCATGGACATGTCGCCCGACGGCTCGCCCATGATCGACCGGACCCATGTCGAGGGGCTCTATCTGAACTGCGGCTGGAACTACGGGGGTTTCAAGGCGGTGCCGGCCTCGGGCCATTGCTTCGCCCATCTGATGGCGACCGACCGCCCGCATGAGGCGGCAACCGGCTTCCGGCTGGACCGTTTCGCCACCGGGCGGGGCCTGATGGACGAGGAGGGGACGGGTGCCCAGCACAATCTGCATTAGGATCGCCCTGCGCATCCTTGAAGGACGTCCGGCATGAGGATCGCCTGCCCCTGCTGCGGCCTGCGCGACCGGCGTGAATTCACCTGGATCGGCACGGCGGACATTATGGACCGGCCTGCGGCGGGGGCTTCGCC
>JAFIEN010000376.1 GCA_020832515.1 Rubellimicrobium sp.
CAACGACAAGCATATCGAGGTGATCGTCCGGCAGATGCTGCAGAAGTGGGAGATCGCGGATTCCGGCGATACCGTGCTGCTGAAGGGCGAGACGGTGGACAAGGCCGAATTCGACGAGGCCAATGAGAAGTCCATCGCGCGGGGCGGTCGGCCGGCGACGGGCGAGCCGATCCTGCTGGGGATCACCAAGGCCTCGCTCCAGACACGGTCCTTCATCTCGGCGGCCTCCTTCCAGGAAACGACGCGGGTGCTGACCGAGGCCTCGGTGCAGGGCAAGCGCGACAAGCTGGTCGGCCTGAAGGAGAACGTGATCGTCGGGCGGCTGATCCCGGCGGGCACGGGTGGCGCGACCAGCCGGGTGCGGCGCATCGCGGCCGAGCGCGACACGGCCGTCATCGAGCAGCGCCGCGAAGAGGCCCAGGCGGCAGCGGCGCTGGCCGCGCCGATGGAAGATGTGGTTGGCGGCGACGAGTTCGACACGCTGGTCACGGATCTGCCCGAAAGCCGGGACTGACCTGTCAGGGACAGGCCCGTTGAGGGCGATCCCGAAGGCCCCCCGCCTGGGGGCCTTCAGCCTGGGCCGGGGGCCGGAATTTGTCAAAATTCCGGTGGCGCCCGGCAGGGCAGGGGCGTGCCGATGTGGCGGGGCCAGAGGAATTTGGCCAAATTCCTCTGGCTGTTGACACCCCGCGCGACTCTGCCTATACGGCGCCGAACCGGGCGAGGGCATGGTCCTCGACCTTGTTGTCATAGTCGTCATGGTCATGATCCGGGCAAAGGTCGCCCCGATCCTCTGAGGACGGACCGCATCGTTCCGCAGGTGGCGGGAACGCTGCGGGCCTTTTGTGCTTTGCAGACGCAGGGCAAGACAATGGAAACGGCGGTCCACTCGGGTCCGCGATTGAGTTGAAGAGACGGGGAACATCGCCCAATGCCAACGATCCAGCAGCTGATCCGCAAGCCGCGGCAGCCCAAAGTCGTCAAGTCGAAGTCGCAGCACCTGGAAGGGTGCCCGCAGAAGCGCGGCGTATGCACGCGCGTCTACACGACGACGCCGAAGAAGCCGAACTCGGCCATGCGGAAGGTTGCCAAGGTGCGACTGACCAACGGGTTCGAGGTGATCAGCTACATTCCCGGCGAAAGCCACAACCTGCAGGAGCACTCGGTCGTGCTCATCCGTGGCGGCCGCGTGAAGGACCTTCCGGGCGTGCGCTACCACATCCTGCGCGGTGTGCTCGATACGCAGGGCGTCAAGAACCGCAAGCAGCGCCGGTCGAAATACGGCGCCAAGCGTCCGAAATAAGGAGAGACCGCAATGTCGCGTCGTCACGCAGCCGTCAAGCGCGAAGTCCTGCCCGATGCCAAATATGGCGACAAGGTTGTGACCAAGTTCATGAACAACCTCATGGTCGACGGGAAGAAATCCGTCGCCGAGCGGATCGTCTATTCCGCCTTCGATCGGGTTGAAACGCGCCTGAAGAAATCGCCCATCGAGGTGTTCCACGAGTGCCTCGACAACATCAAGCCCTCGGTCGAGGTCCGCTCGCGCCGCGTGGGTGGTGCCACCTACCAGGTGCCCGTCGAGGTGCGCCCCGAGCGCCGCGAGGCGCTGGCGATCCGCTGGCTCATCGCCGCGTCGCAGAAGCGCAACGAACACACGATGGAAGAGCGCCTCGCAGGCGAGCTTGTCGATGCGGTCAACAACCGCGGGTCCGCCGTGAAGAAGCGCGAAGACACTCACAAGATGGCCGATGCCAACAAGGCATTCAGCCATTACCGCTGGTAAGGGAACCGATCCATGGCACGCGAATTTCCGCTGAACCTTTACCGCAACTTCGGGATCATGGCGCATATCGACGCCGGCAAGACCACCACGACCGAGCGGATCCTGTATTACACCGGCAAGTCGCACAAGATCGGCGAGGTGCATGACGGCGCCGCGACGATGGACTGGATGGAGCAGGAACAGGAACGCGGAATCACGATCACCTCGGCCGCGACCACGACCTTCTGGACCCGCACCATGGACACCGGTGAGGGCGCTGGCGATCGCCATCGCTTCAACATCATCGACACGCCCGGTCACGTCGACTTCACCATCGAGGTCGAACGTTCGCTGGCCGTGCTTGACGGTGCGATCTGCCTTCTCGACGCCAATGCCGGGGTCGAGCCGCAGACCGAAACGGTCTGGCGCCAGGCCGACCGCTACAAGGTGCCGCGCATCGTCTTCGTCAACAAGATGGACAAGATCGGCGCGGATTTCTTCAACTGCGTGCGCATGATCAAGGACCGCACCGGTGCCACGCCCCTTCCCATCGCGCTTCCCATCGGGGCCGAGGACAAGCTGGAAGGCATCGTCGACCTGATCCTGATGGAAGAGTGGACCTGGAAGGGCGAGGATCTGGGTGCCTCCTGGACCCGTCAGCCCATCCGGGCCGAGCTTCAGGACCTGGCCGAGGAATGGCGCGGCAAGATGATCGAGACCGCGGTCGAGGTCGATGACGAGGCGATGGAAGCCTATCTCGAGGGCAACGAGCCCGACGAGGCGACGCTGCGCCGCCTGATCCGCAAGGGAACCCTGGACCTGGCCTTCGTGCCGGTGACCGCCGGATCGGCCTTCAAGAACAAGGGCGTCCAGCCGCTCCTTAACGCGGTGATCGACTTCCTGCCCTCGCCTCTCGATGTGCCGGCCTACATGGGCTTTGCCCCCGGTGACGAGACCGAAACCCGGAGCATTCCGCGTTCCGCCGAAGACAGCCAGCCCTTTTCGGCTCTGGCGTTCAAGATCATGAACGATCCGTTCGTCGGCTCGCTCACCTTCACGCGGATCTACTCGGGCGTCCTGAAGAAGGGCGACGCGATCCTCAATTCGACCAAGGGAAAGAAAGAGCGCATTGGCCGGATGATGATGATGCATGCCATCAACCGCGAGGAAATCGACGAGGCATTCGCAGGCGATATCATCGCGCTGGCGGGCCTCAAGGACACGACCACGGGCGATACGCTGTGTTCGGAAAAGGAACCGGTGGTCCTCGAGACGATGACCTTCCCCCAACCGGTGATCGAGATCGCGGTCGAGCCGAAATCCAAGGCCGATCAGGAGAAGATGGGCATCGCCCTGGCCCGTCTGGCCGCCGAGGATCCGTCCTTCCGCGTGGAAACCGATATCGAGTCGGGCCAGACGATCATGAAGGGGATGGGCGAGTTGCACCTCGACATCCTCGTCGACCGGATGCGCCGCGAGTTCAAGGTCGAGGCGAATATCGGTGCGCCCCAGGTGGCCTATCGCGAAACGATCTCGCGCGAGGTGGAACATACCTATACCCACAAGAAGCAGTCGGGTGGGTCGGGCCAGTTCGCCGAGGTGAAGCTGGTCATCACCCCGACCGAACCGGGCGAAGGCTATTCCTTCGAGAGCAAGATCATCGGCGGTGCGGTGCCCAAGGAATACATTCCGGGTGTCGAAAAGGGCATCAAGTCGGTGATGGACTCCGGTCCGCTTGCCGGCTTCCCGGTGATCGACTTCAAGGTCGCGCTGATCGACGGCAAGTTCCATGACGTCGACTCGTCGGTCCTCGCCTTCGAGATCGCGGCCCGCATGGGCATGCGCGAAGGTCTGAAAAAGGCCGGGGCCAAGCTTCTCGAGCCGATCATGAAGGTCGAGGTCGTGACGCCCGAGGAGTATACGGGCGGCGTGATCGGTGACCTCACCTCGCGGCGGGGCATGGTGCAGGGGCAGGATACGCGCGGCAATGCCAACGTGATCAATGCTTTCGTGCCGCTGGCCAACATGTTCGGCTATATCAACACGCTTCGTTCGATGACCTCGGGACGGGCGCAGTTCACGATGCAGTTCGACCATTACGAAGCCGTGCCGCAG
>JAFIEN010000015.1 GCA_020832515.1 Rubellimicrobium sp.
GCCGTGGGCCGGCACGGGCAGATGGGCTGGATGGCCGAGCGGATGGGCTGGCGGGGCGATCCGGCGGCACTTTGGCCCGAGGCGCGGTCGGTGGTCATGCTGGCCGAGGCCTATACGCCGCGTCACGATCCGCTGGAAGTTCTTGAGAGGCGCGACCGGGGCGCGATCAGCGTCTATGCGCAGGGGCGGGACTATCACGATCTGGTCAAGAAGCGGCTTAAGGCGGTGGGGCGCTGGCTGATCGGGGAGGTTCCGGGGGCGCAGATCAAGGTCTTTGTCGACACCGGCCCGGTGATGGAAAAGCCGCTTGCCCAGGCTGCCGGGCTGGGCTGGCAGGGCAAGCATACCAACCTGCTGGGGCGGGAACTGGGGAACTGGGTGTTTCTGGGGGCGATCTTCACCACGCTGGAGCTTGAGCCCGATGCGCCGGAGGTGGATCATTGCGGGTCGTGCCGGGCCTGTCTGGACGTCTGTCCGACGGATGCCTTTCCCGCCCCATGGCAGCTGGATGCGAGGCGCTGCATTTCCTACCTCACGATCGAGCATCGTGGGCCGGTCGAGCATGAGCTGCGGGCGCGGATGGGCAACCGGATCTATGGCTGCGACGATTGTCTGGCGGTCTGCCCCTGGAACAAGTTCGCCGTCGAGGCGCGCGAATTGCGCTATCTGGGGCAGGACGAGCCGCCCCGTCTGGCCGAGCTGGCGGCGCTGGACGATGCGGGGTTCCGGGCGCGGTTCGCCGGATCGCCGATCAAGCGGATCGGGCGGGACAGGTTCGTGCGCAATGTCCTGTATGCGATCGGCAATTCGGGCGATGCCTCCCTGCGGCCGGCGGCCCGGGCGCTTGTGCAGGATGCCGATCCGGTGGTGGCCGAGGCGGCCGTCTGGGCGCTGTCACGGCTTGGTGATGGCAGGTGAGCGCAACAGGGACTAAGTGGATTCCCAAAGGAGGACCTTTCTCATGATCCGTCCCATGCTTGTCTGCAGCGCCCTTGCCCTTTCCGCGCAGGCCCTTGCAATTCCTGCCGCAGCAGGGGTCGAGGACCGGGCGCCCAATGCCGGTTTCGCCCCTGCCTTCGAAGGGCAGACCCGGGTGCCGGCCCTGCCCGACACCGCAGTCCGTTACGAGGTGTTTGTCTCGGGTCTCGAGAATCCCTGGGGCATCGCCGCCTTGCCGGAGGGGGGCTGGCTGGTGACCGAACGGCCCGGCCGGATGCGGGTGATCGGGCCGGATGGAGCGGTGGGCGCACCGCTGCGCGGCCTTCCCTCCATCCGGGCGAATGCGCAGGGCGGGTTGCTGGACGTGGTGCTTGATCCCGGTTTCGCCGAGAACCGCCGGGTCTGGTGGACCTATTCCAGCGGCAACCGGCGGGGCACCATGGCCACGCTGGCGCATGGGACGCTGGCCGAGGATCTGAGCCGGATCACGGGGGCGACCGATGTCTTCCTGCAATCGCCCCGCTCGGTCGATCCGATGCATTACGGCGCGCGCATCGTGTTCGATGGCGAGGGGCATGTCTTCGTCACGCTGGGTGAAAGGTTCACCGACGAGAACCGGGTGCTGGCGCAGGATCTGACCTCGACCTTCGGCAAGATCGTGCGCCTGCGCACGGATGGCAGCATCCCTTCCGACAATCCGCTTGTCGGTCAGCCCGGCGATGATGCGATCTGGTCGTGGGGGCATCGCAACCCGCAAGGTGCCGCCATCCAGCCGGGAACCGGCGCGCTCTGGTCGGTCGAACATGGGCCGCGCGGCGGGGACGAGCTGAACCTGATCCTGCCCGGGCGGAACTACGGCTGGCCGATTGTGAGCTATGGCGAGAACTACAACCGCACGCCGGTGGGCGAGGGCGAGGCCCGGGCCGAGGGTCTGGAGGAGCCCGTCTATTTCTGGGATCCGGCGATCGCGCCTTCGGGCATGACCTTTTACGATGGCGAGATGTTTCCCGACTGGCAGGGCGACATCCTGATTGCGTCGCTCAATCCCGGGGGGCTGGTCCGGCTCCGGCTTGAGGGGGAGCGGGTCGTGGGCGAAGAGTGGCTGCTGCGCGATCTCGGGCGCGTTCGCGACGTGTCGGTGGCCCCCGACGGGGCGGTGCTGCTGCTGACCGATTTCGCGAATGGCGAGATCGTGCGGGTGACGCCGGGAATTTGAGGCTGTCCCTTCCAGATCCTGCGGGGGGGTGAAATCCGGCTGCTGGATGCTTATGTTGAAGGCTCGTGACGTTTCAGAGGAGGAGCTGCAATGACCCGTCATATCATCGACAGACCTGCCGAACGCGACACTCTTGCCCGGACCCGGGCATTCCTGCGGATCGACCGCGAAAGTGGGCTGCATCCGTCGGTGCGCCGCCTGCATGCGCAGCGGCAACCCGCGCGCGGACCTGCGCGACTGGCAAGCTTTCTGCGGATCGAGCGCGGCCGGACTGCCTGATCGCGCCTGGGCGTGGCCGGTCCTGCCCGGTCCTGCCCTGCCCGCGTCCTGAGCGGGGAGGCCCTTCCGGGGTTCAATTCCGCAGGCATCGGGTTTAGGGTCCGAGTGAAAATTGCCAAGACCCTGGCCCGATGCCTCCGGATCCTGCGAATCTCATGCCGCCAACGCAGCAGCCCCTGCGGGGGATCCTGCTCAAGGTTGTGTCCGTCTGCGTCTTTGTGGCGATGGCTTCGCTGATCAAGGCCAGCTCCGGTCATGTCCCGCCGGGGCAGGCGGTGTTCTTTCGTTCGCTTTTCGCGATGCCGGTGATCGTCGTCTGGCTCATGGTGCGGGGCGAGTTGCGCCACGGACTCGAGACGGCGGATCCGATGGGCCATGTCTGGCGCGGGCTGATCGGGACGACGGCGATGGGGCTGGGCTTCACTGCGCTGGGTCTTCTGCCGCTGCCCGAGGTGACGGCGCTGGGCTATGCCGCGCCGCTTCTGGTGGTCGTCTTCGCGGCGATGTTCCTTAACGAACAGGTTCGCGCCTTCCGGCTGTCGATGGTGGCGCTGGGGATGGCGGGGGTGCTGATCGTGCTGTCGCCCCGGCTGAGCGTGGATGCGACGGGGCTTTCCTCGCGCGAGACCTTGGGCGCGGTCGTCGTGTTGATGAGTGCGGTCTTCGCGGCGCTTGCGCAGATCTTCGTTCGCAAGATGGTGCAGACCGAAAGCACGGCGGCGATCGTCTTCTGGTTCTCGGTCACGGCGACGGTGATGTCGCTCTTGACGCTGCCATGGGGATGGGCCTGGCCGCCGCTGCATGTCGTCGCGATGCTGATCGGGGCGGGGATCCTGGGGGGGCTGGGGCAGATCCTGCTGACCTCGAGCTATCGCTTTGCCGATGCCAGCCTGATCGCGCCGTTCGAATACACCTCAATGCTGCTGGCGCTGATCGTCGGATATCTGGTCTTTGGCGAGGTGCCGACCTGGATCACTCTGGCCGGGGCCGCGATCATCATTCTGGCCGGTGTCCTGATCATCTGGCGCGAGCGGCAGCTTGGGCTTGAGCGGGCACGGC
Source organism: Rubellimicrobium sp. (assembly GCA_020832515.1). Lineage (GTDB taxonomy): Bacteria > Pseudomonadota > Alphaproteobacteria > Rhodobacterales > Rhodobacteraceae > JAFIEN01. Next base: position 3,494 of record JAFIEN010000015.1, read on the forward strand.
AACGCAAGGCGATGCCGCCGGGCGGGCAGCACTAGAGGGCGTCGGCGCCCGGTCTCAGACGTCGCGCACCATGGTGATGGCTGCGCGAAAGCCGAAGACATGGCGCAGGAGGCCGGTCGAATGCGTGGCGACCGCGCGATAGCCTTCGCGCTCGTAAAGCGCGCGGGCGCGGTCATTGCCCTCGATCACATCCAGCCGCACCTCGCGGTAGCCACGTGCGGCTGCCTCGCGGGCGAAGGCGTGCAGAAGCGCGGTGCCCACGCCCTGCCCGCGCATCGCCGGGGCGACGAAAATGCCGTCCATCAGGAAGCGCCGGTTGTCGGTATCGCGCGTCAGGGCTGACAGCAGCGCCAGCCGCCAGGCCGCGCCCAGCGGGCCATAGACCCGGGCCATGTCGCGATAGCCCCCTGCCACCAGCGCCCCTCGCGCCGTCTTGAAGCCCGCAACACCGATGATCCGGCCGTCATGGTCGCGGGCGCAGAGCGCATGATCGGGCGAGAGTGTCGCCTCGAAGAAGGCCAGTGCCCGGTCAGACGGGCCCATAGCGCGACCCAGCTTGTCGCTGAAGGCCTCCCAGTACAGGGTGGCAACGACGGGCCGGTCGGCCTCGTCAAAACCAGGCGTGATCCTCATGGCGTCTCGGGCGGGGGTCGGCCTTGACCGACGCTGTTGCGCAATTCTGTCTCATGCCCGACACCCAGAATCCAGCCCTCTGCTGTGTCCTGGGGCAGTCGGGCAAGAAGGCGCGCCATGGCCTTGTCGGGCATGCGGGCCAGGGTCGTCGCCAGCACCCGGACCTGTGCGGCGTCGCGGATCTCGTGGGGCCGGGATTGCCCTGCCACCTGATCGGCCAGAAGCGAGGGCCAGATCTCGACCAGGGTGATCTGTGCGGGGCCGGGCTCAAACGGCCAGGCGGCGATCCGGGGGCCGAAGCGGCGGCGCAGGCGCGACAGAAGGGGAATGCCCATGAGCCCCTGCCCCCCGACCGATCCCGCGCCGGAAAGTTGCCAGATCTCGAAACTGCCCTTCGCCAGCGTCTCGGTCCGTCGGAGTGGTGGTTCCCAGCGAAAGGTCCGGTCGTTGCCCTTGCGCGGCAGATGCGGGATGTCGCGTTTCAGGCCATTGCCCCAAAAGGGGCCGATACCGGGAAAGCGGGCGTTGATCTCACCTGCCAGATCGAAGCGGTTGTTGGCGCGGGGGCGGTCCTCGATCCGCGCGTCGATCCAGTCCCAAAGCGCAAGTGGCGTCTCGGACCCCAGAATGGCGGTGGCAAGGCCCTGCGGGAAGGCGAAGGGAAAGTCGAACCCGGCAAGAACGCGCCGGCCCACTGACAGATCCTGTTCAAGCGTGGCCGTGATCCAGTCCTCGGCGATCTGGCGGTTACGCAGATAGACGGGTGCGTCCGTCCCGGCCGTCGTCGCGCGACAGGCCCAGATCGCGTCGCGCTTGGGTGTTGGTCCCCGGTCGTTGCCGCCGGACCAGTCGACCATGAGGACGCTGCCGAACCTCAAAGCGCGGCCCGCGCCCGTGCAAGATCCGCCGGCGTGTTCACATTCAGGAACGGATCGGGCCAGCGCGAACCTGGATCGGGCAGAGGGAAGGTTGCGATCCCGGCGCCCTCGGCAGTGGCGAAGGCCAGCACCCGACGCTCGCCCCGTTCAAGCGCTGCGGCAAGCCGGTCCCGACAGGTCACTGGCCAGAGCGCGAAGGTTCCGTGCGGCCGGTCCGACGCGGCGATGGCGGCACCGGGGCCCCCTTCGCCCGCAAGGATCAGCCGCGGAACAAGGTCGCAGGGCAGGAAGGGCGCGTCGGCGGGGACAGTGACAAGATGTGTGGCGCCCTGCACCATCGCCCAGTCAAGCGCCGCGAGCACGCCCGAAAGCGGGCCCTGCCCTGCCGGATCGCCGTCGGGCAGGACCGGCAGGCCAAAGCGGGCGAATCGCGCCGGATCGCCGTTGGCGCTAAGCGCCAGAGCCGCCACCTGCGGCGCGAAGCGGGCGATCACGGCCTCTAGCACCGTGCCCGTGCCGAAGGGCAGCAGCGTCTTGTCGCCCCCGCCCATCCGCCGGGATTGGCCACCTGCGAGAATGACCCCGACCGGCGCCTTGACCGTGTTGCACGGCGTCGTCATTCAACGGACCTCGTGTGACGCATGTATCGCCAAAGCATAAGTCGGCCCAGGTGCGTCGACCACTGCCAACTCTTCCCGGAGGAAGCGTGATGATGGCAGCGGCGACAGTCGAACTCGTCGCCAGGACGGTCCGGTCCGATTGTCCGGTCAGTCGGTCAGGGCCTGCGACAATTGTGCATCCAGCGCGGCAAGGCGCTGGTCGGGGTCGGCATCGGCGCTGTCGCTGCGATATTCCTCCGTCATCACGCCGGGCAGGCGCGCGAACTGCCGTTCGAGCCGGTCGGGAAAGAGTGTGCTGTTGATGCTGCCAAGCCCCGGCAACTGTCGCAGCACACCCGCGGTGGCACGGGTGCACAGCGCCTGCGGGACCGGCCCGTGGGTCGCGACGATACGCAGCGCCGCTTCCGCTGTCTGGGGCGGCACCTCAAGCGTCTGGATGACGACGTAATAGGTTTCGCGCGCATGGTAAGAGATGAACAGCCGCTCGATATGCGGCGTGACACCGAAATGGGTATGGTTGTAGCGCGCGATCCGCGGATGGCCGAAGGTGCCCGCCGGATCGAACAGAAGGCGCTGGCTGCCCGAGATCATCAGGGCCGAATGCGCCCCGTTACCGGTTTCGACATTGCGCACCGTGAACAGCGTGATAGCGGGCGGCCCGTCATGCCGGTAGAAGGCGTTGACGATCTGATCGGGCGGCGAGATCTCGGCCCGCTCGGAACAGGCGGCAAGGGCTGTGGCGGGCAGGCCCAGCACCACGGCCCGCCGCGACAGGGCAGAGCGGGTCACGGGATAAGCGTCACGCGTTCACGAGCGCGAGAAAGATCAGGATCGCGAAGATCACGATCACCGCGCGGATCGTGATCTTGATGAAGCCCTCGAAGGTCCGCTCCTGTTCGGTGATGTCCATGCTGCCCGGCTTGTGCTCGGCCATGTGCGGCTCCTGTTCGGTCTGGTCGTCTGCTTTGTGCTCTGCCATTAGCCCATCTCCGCTGTCCTGTCACGCCCCGGACCCTGGCCTTGCGGCAGGCTGTCACAGGGCGCGCCACCGATGCCCCCCCGCTCTCGCCCTGCGCATTCAGACCTGAAGATCGCGCGACAACCGGAAACCGATGCGGCGCGGTGCGGCTTCGGGTTCGCTGACCGGCAGCGCCCGCAGCATGACGCTGAGTTGCGTGACATGCTGGATCAACTGGGTGCGCGCGCCGTCTTCGTCGCGGCCGAAGAAGGTGACGATGTCGGGATCGAAATAGCCGATCCCCTCGATCCGGATCACGCCCGCGCCGCCGCCGGCAAAGCCGATGGCGACCTCGCTCCGGTTATCGAGCTGGGCTTCGAAATTGCGGATGTAGATGATCAGCCGCTCATAGGCCCAGCGTGCCGGGCTTTTCGTGCCGACGGGCGCGCGCAGTGCGGGCGGCAGATCGTCGGTGCACGGGCTGTGGCTATCGGAATCGCAATGCACCTCGTAAAGCTCGGGCAGCACGGCATCCTCGCCTGCCTCGACCGAGGTGTCGATGACGCGGCCGGTTCCCGGATCGTATGGGGCTTGATCTGTTGGATCGGTCATGCAGACAGGATGGCAGGCCTTCGGGCAGTTGAAAAGCGGTCAGTCCGTCCGCTGCCACCAGATCGCACCGTCGTCATCGGGCAAGCCCCGGATGTGGCCCCGGACAAGTCCCTGCCGGGCAAGGTGATTGACATGGGCCACCGCCTCGACCAGGGCGAGGCCATATTCGCCGGCCCTGATCCGCCGACCGTAAAGCGCGCCAAAGCAATCTGCCGCACGATGCGGCGTGGCAAGCGCGTCGCGCAGCCGTGCAAGCGCCGCCTGATGGCCGGAAACCATCTGCGTCAGGCGCAGCGGCAGGTTCGTGAACGGCAGCTTGTGCCCGGGCAGGACAAGGTGATCGGCCCGGGCAAGCGGTTGGAACCGGGCGCAGGCGGCCAGCCAGTCGGCCAGCGGGTCGGCCTCGGGCTCGGTCGGGTAGACGCCGAGGTTGGGGCTGATCGTCGGCAGGAACTGGTCGCCGCCAAGCACGATGCCGTCGTCGCTCCAGAGCGTCGCATGTTCGGGGGCATGGCCGTCGCCCATGCGGACGGTCCAGTCGCGGGCGCCGATGCGCAGACGCTCGCCCTCGGTGATGCGGCGAAAGCCAAGGGGAAGGGGGGCCACGCAATCGGCGTAGTTGAAGGGCCGCTCGGTCTGCCGTGCGGCAAGGATGTCGGGCGCCATGCCTGCGCGCCGCCAGAAGGCGATGGTCTCGGGCGGTGGCAGGGGTTGCTCGTCCAGCCTGAGCATCCGCGCGAAAAGCCAGCCGGTCCGGGGCATCCACAGCGTGGCACCCTGCGCGATGAACCAGCCGGCCAGACCGATGTGATCGGGATGGTGATGGGTGACGATCACGCGCACCACCGGACGCCCGCCCAGAGGCCCGTCCAGAAGCGCGCGCCATGCGGCGCGGGCGGCTGGCGTGTCCATGCCGGTATCGACCAACGTCCAGCCCGCGCCATCGTCCAGCGCATAGACATTGACATGATCCAGCGCCATCGGCAGCGGCAGGCGCAGCCAGAAGATGCCCTCCGCCACCTCGACCGCCGCGCCGGGACCGGGCGGATCCGGAAAGGGAAAACCGAGAGTGCCGTTGGTCACGCCCGGCCCTCACTGACCGACAGCGCTGCGCCCGAGCGCAGGGCATCACAGGTTATCGGTTTGTCCATTGCGGCTTTCCCCTTGTCAGCCCCGACGGTATGACCCCTGTGTCACCCTCCGGTAAAGACCCAAGGCCGGGGCAGCGCAGGGAATGCCGCCTGATGTCGGACCGTCACACAAGGCTTCTCGGCAGCGATCCGGCGGCGCTTGCAGACGCGGCGGCAATCCTGAAGGCAGGGGGGATTGTCGCCTTCCCGACCGAGACGGTCTATGGCCTTGGTGCCGATGCGCGCGACGACCGGGCGGTGGCGCAGGTCTTTGCCGCCAAGGGCCGGCCGGCGTTCAATCCGCTGATCGTCCATCTTGTCGATGCAGAGGCGGCCCGCACGGTCGCTCAGTTCGATGATCTTGCCGAGCGGTTGGCCGCGGCGTTCTGGCCCGGACCGTTGACGCTGGTCCTGCCGATGCGGTCGGATGCGGGCATCTCGGCCCTTGTGACGACCGGGCTTGGAACCGTCGCGCTGCGTGTGCCCGCCCATCCGGTTGCGCGAGGTCTGCTTGCCGCTTTCGGCGGGCCTGTCGCGGCGCCTTCGGCCAATCCCTCGGGCCGGGTCAGCCCGACCACGGCGTCCCATGTGATGGCGGGGCTGGCGGGCCGGATCGACGCGGTGGTCGATGGCGGGGCTTGCGGCGTGGGGCTTGAATCGACGATCATCGGGCTGGACGGCCCGGTGCGGCTCTTGCGGCCGGGCGGGTTGCCGGTCGAGGCGATCGAGGCCTGTCTGGGAGGCCCTCTCGACAGCGCGGCCGACCCCGACCGCCCGGTCGCGCCCGGTCAGCTTGCCTCGCATTACGCGCCCAAGGGGGTGCTGCGGATGGAAGCATCTGGTGCCGCGCCGGGCGAGGTCTTCGTGGGCTTCGGCCCGGGGGGTGGTGACCTGAACCTGTCACCCTCGGGTGATCTGACCGAGGCTGCGGCGAACCTGTTTCGCCTGCTGCACCGGCTGGACGAGATCAGGGCCGGGCGGATTGCCGTGGCACCCATCCCCGAGCGCGGTCTGGGGCGGGCGATCAACGACCGGCTGCGGCGGGCGGCGGCGCCGCGGGGGTAGCGCGCCCGCCTTACGGATTGCGCAGCGCCTCGAGCACGGCGGGGCTGGCGTAGCCGTCGGGCACCAGTCCCTGCGATACCTGCCAGGCACGGACGGCGGCGATCGTGAGCGGTCCGACAAGGCCGTCGATCCCCTGCGGATCGAAACCCGCCTCGGTCAGCAGCGTCTGCAGCTCCATCCGTTCGGCGAAGGTCAGCGCCCGATCCTCGCGCGGCCAGTCGCCGGCGATGGGCGGCCCGCCTGCGATGCGGTCGGCAAGGTGGCCCAGAGCGATGACATAGGCATCGGCGGTGTTGTAGCGTTCAAGCACGTTGAAATTGCCGAAGGTCATGAAGGCAGCACCACGATGGCCGGCGGGCAGAAGGATCACCGCAGGCCCGTGGTCCGGCACCTCTGATCCGTCCGTCGCCCGGATGCCCATCCCGGCCCAGTCGCCGGGCGGGCGGGGGTTGTCCTTGCGTGCCTCAAGATAGTCGAAGCCCTCGGGCAAGATGACCTCGACCCCCCAGGGCTGCCCCCGCGCCCAGCCGTAATGCGCGAGATAAGCCGCCGCCGAAGCCAGTGCATCGGTCGGATCGTCGGACCAGATGTCGCGCCGCCCGGTGCCGCGGAAATCCACCGCATGGGCAAGGAACGAGGTCGGCATGAACTGCGTATGCCCCATCGCACCGGCCCAGCTTCCGACCATGCCTTCGGGCGTCGCCTCGCCCAGCGCCACGATTTCCAGCGCGGCAAGGAGCTGGTTTTCGAACAGGGTCGCGCGGCGGCCATCATGGGCAAGCGTGGCCAGCGCCGACAGCGTGGGCACCGTGCCGCGATACCCCCCGAACGAGCTTTCGAGGCCCCAGATCGCGACAAGGATCTCGCGCTCGACGTCGAAGGCGGCCTCGATCTCGGCAAGCAGGTCGGCATTGGCGGCAAGGGCACGCCGGCCCAGCGTGACGCGGTCGTCCGAGACGGCGATGGCAAGGTAATCCCAGATCGTGCGGGAGAATTCGAACTGGTTGCGGTCAAGCTCGACCACACGGGGCAAGGGGGTCAGGCCCGGCAGGACGCTGTCAAGCACCGCCTCGGGCAGGCCCGACGCGACCGCCCGGTCGCGAAAGGCGCGGCGCCAGTCGTCGAAACTGGCGGCGGGGGCCGGGGGGTCGGGCCCGGGGGGGCGAGGGGTTAGCCACCTGTCGCACGGCCTGGGGCCGGCATGGTGTTGAGCGACTGTGCGAAGGCCGTGGTGACGGATGCAGCCAGCACGACAGGGAAGGCCAGAGCAGCGCCACGCAACATGCGACCCGCTTCTGCGGCGCGGTCCGAAAGGGGTTGCGCAGCCGTCATCTGCGCGTCCGTTTCACCTTGCGCTGCGCGGCCTTGTCGCGCGCCTTCGCGGCACCCGCCTTGCGCCGGGGCGCAGGGCCGCGTGATCGGGAGGCAACACGCGGCAGGTCGCGCTCGTCCAGCGTCAGAAGTTCGAGGAGGAGGCCGCCCGAGATGGGCACCGCCTCGGACAGCCGCACCGTCACGCGCTGCCCGACGGTGATGAGCGTGCCGCTGTCGGCACCGAGAAGGGTCTGGCTCTCGGCATCGAAATGAAAGAACTCGTCGCCCAGAGTGCGGATCGGCACAAGGCCGTCAGCCCCCGTCTCGTCCAGTTTCACGAACAGGCCGAAGCGCGCGATCCCGCTGATCCGGCCGCCGAATTCGGCTCCGATCCGGTCCGACAGGAAAGCGGCAAGGTAGCGGTCGGTCGTGTCGCGCTCGGCCATCATGGCGCGGCGCTCCATGTCCGAGATATGGGTCGCGGTCTTGTCCAGCGTCTCGATCTCGGCGGGCGAAAGGCCGTCGGGCCCCCAGCGATGGGCGCTGATCAGGCCGCGATGGACCACAAGATCGCTGTAGCGCCGGATGGGCGAGGTGAAATGGGCGTATTTCGCCAGCGACAGGCCGAAATGGCCAAAGTTTTCGGCGTTGTAATAGGCCTGCGTCATCGCCCGCAGCGTGGCAAGGTTGATCAGTTCGTCGTGATCGGTGCCCTCGGCCTGGCTCAGCAGCCGGTTGAGGTGTTCGGTCCGCAGCACCTGCCCCTTGGCCAGCGTCAGCCCCGCCGCCTCGGCCACCTCGCGCAGCGCCTCGAGCTTGTCGGGCTTGGGTTCCTCATGCACCCGGAACAGAAGCGGCGTGCGCTTTTCGACCAGCGTCTCGGCGGCGGCGACATTGGCCAGCACCATGAATTCCTCGATCAGGCGATGCGCCTCGAGCCGCTCGCGGAACGCGACCGAAGTGACGCGCCCCTCGTCCGACAGCACGATCCGCCGTTCAGGCAGGTCGATGTCGAGCGGCTGTCGGTCGCGCCGCGCCTGTGCCAGCGCCTCGTAGGCGGCGAAAAGTGGTGTGATCACGCGCTCCATCAGGGGTGCGGTGCGCTCGGTCGGCTGGCCGTCCTGGGCGGCCTGCACCTCGTGATAGCTGAGCGACGCGGCCGAGCGCATCATTGCGCGGGAAAAGCCGTGGCCGATCTTCTGGCCGCGCGCCGTGATCCGCATCCGAAGCGCAATGCAAGGCCGGTCGACGCCCTCGTGCAGGCTGCAAAGATCGCCCGACAGATGGTCGGGCAGCATCGGCACCACGCGGTCGGGGAAATAGACCGAGTTGCCGCGCTTGCGCGCCTCGCGATCCAGCGCCGAGGCGGGGCGGACGTAATGGGCCACATCGGCGATGGCCACGACAAGGACATGGCCCCCGGGATTGCCGGGATCCGGGTCGGGCCATGCGGCGACCGCGTCGTCATGGTCGCGCGCATCCTCGGGGTCGATGGTGACCAGCGGCAGGTCGCGCATATCCTCGCGCCCCTCGAGGCCGGGTTCGCGGGCGGCTTCGGCTTCGGCAAGGACGGCGTCGGGAAAGTGATCGGGGATGCCGTGCTGGTGGATGGCGATCAGGCTGACGGCCTTGGGCGCGGCCGGATCGCCAAGGCGCTGGGTGATGCGGGCCTGTGGCAGGCCCATGCGGTGTTTCGGCCCTGCGGCCTCGCCCTCGACCAGTTCGCCGTCGCGGGCACCACCCTCGGCACCCGGGGCCACGCCCCATTCCCGCGTCTCGCCCTTGTCGATGGGCAGGATGCGGCCGCCTTCCGAACCCTTGCGGAAAATGCCCAGGACGGTGCGCGCGCTGGCCGCGATCCGGCGGATCGGCGCGGCCGTGTAGGGGTGTTCGCTTTCGGGCGTGGCCGTCAGCCGCGCCAGAACCCGGTCGCCGGCACCAAGTGCGGGATCGCCGGGCCGCGTCTCGATCAGGATGGCGGGGGGGTTGCCCTCGCCTTCCCAGATCGCAGGGTGGGCCAGAAGATCGCCCGCATCATCGGGGCCGGTGACCTTGAGGACCGTGACCGGCGGCAGGACACCCGGTTCGCGATAGGTCTTCTTGCGCTTGGCCAGCGCGCCTTCGTCCTCCATCTCGCGCAAGAGGCGCTTGAGGTCGATCCGGGCGGCACCCTTGACGCCGAAGGCACGCGCGATGTCGCGCTTGGCGGTCTGGGTGGGGTTGTCGGAGATCCATTGCAGGATCTCGGCCTTCGAGGGGATGCGGGTCATGGCGCAGGGCTAGCACGACGGCGGGCCGGGCGTCATGGGGATTCGTCGGGACGCAGCCCGCGCGGGCGGTCAGGTCGCGGTAAGGAAGGTCACATGCGTGTCGCCCCAGCGGCGCAGGTCTGCGGGGGCAAAGCCGGGCGGGGCGGGTTGGGGGGCGTTCTCCTCCCACAGGATCAGCGCGCCGGGGGCGATCCAGCCCCCCGCGCAGGCCGAGGTCAGAGCCTTTGCCCCAAGGCCCTGTCCATAGGGCGGATCGAGAAAGACAAGCTTTGCAGGTGGCCCTGCGGCCGGCGGCAGGCGGGTGGCATCGGCCGCCAGCACGGTGGCCCTGTCCGCCCCTATCCGCGCCAGCGCAAGGTTGCGCGCCAGAAGCCGCCCCGCCACCTTGCCGTCATCGACGAAGACCGCCCGCGCCGCCCCCCGCGACAGCGCCTCGAGGCCCAGCGCGCCCGTCCCCGCGAACAGGTCCAGCACGACGGCCTCCGTCACCGGATCACCGAACCGGCCGCCGCCCAGGATGTTGAACATCGCCTCGCGCACCCGGTCGGCGGTGGGGCGCAGGCGGGCGGCTTCGTCGCCCGCACCGGGATCTGCCAGCCGCAGGCCGCGCAGGCTGCCGCCCACGATCCGCATGGCCTTCAGGCCTTGAGCAGCGGCTTGAGGTCGGGCAGCGTCGTCACGGTTTCGGGGTCCGGCGATTTCCCCATCTCGATCAGGCGCTTGCCGATCATGTAGGCGCGGCTGTCGTTCATCGCATCGACGGCGATCAGCTTGCCCCCCGCGTAATACCAATGCGACCGCTGGTCCCCTTCGCCCAGGCGCACATGCACCGCGTCATGGCCAAGGTTCAGGCCCGCGATCTGCAGCTTGCAGTCGTATTGATCCGACCAGAACCACGGCGCAGGCTGATACTCGGTCGGCTTGCCCGCAAGGTTCAGTGCCACGACCTCGGCCTGGTCGATGGCATTGCCCACGCTTTCCAGCCGAAGCCGCTGGCCGCGGAAGGTGACCGTCGCGCAATCGCCCGCAGCCCAGACATGCGGGTCCGAGCTGCGCCCGGTCAGGTCCGTCACGATGCCGTTCGCCACCTCAAGCCCCGCCGCCTCGGCCAATGCCGTATCAGGCAGGATGCCCACGCCGACGACGACAAGATCGACCGCGATCTCGGTGCCATCGGTCAGCCGGGCGCCGGTCACGCGCCCCTCGCCCAACAGACGCTCAAGCCCCGTCCCCTCGCGGATCTCCACACCGTTGTCGCGGTGGAGCGCGCGGAAATAATCCGATGTCTCGGCCGCCGCGACCCGGTGCAGGATGCGCGGGGCCGCCTCGACCAGCGTCACCTGCAGCCCCTTCTTGGCGCAGACCGCCGCCGCCTCCAGCCCGATATAGCCGCCGCCCACGATCAGGACGCGCCGCCCTGGCACCAGTTCGGGGGCCATCCGATCGGCATCGACCAGATCGCGCATGACCAGCACGCCCTCCAGATCGCCCCCGATCGCCGCGGGAAGCCGGCGCGGCACGGCGCCGGTCGTCAGGACCAGGTCGTCATAATCCAGCACCGTCCCGTCCGAGAGCGTGACTTGCCGCGCGGCGCGGTCGATCGCGGTTGCGCGCGTGGCAAGCTTCAGCGCGATGTCATGGTCGCCGTAGAAGGCTTCGGGGCGCAGGTAGAGGCGTTCCTCCTCCATCTCGCCCAGCAGATAGGCCTTGGACAGCGGCGGGCGCTGATAGGGCGGAACGGATTCGGCGCAGACCAGCGTGACCTTTCCGTCGAACCCCTCGGCCCTGAGTTTGGCGACAAGCGAGGCCCCCGCCTGCCCGCCCCCGATCACGACGACAGTCTTCATGAAAATCCGCTTTCTTCCCGTGGTCATCCGCAGGGCCGGAGCCTATATCCCGGCGGGATGAAAACACAACCGAGGAAGACCTGCATGAGCCTTGAAATCGGACAGAAACTGCCGGATGCGACATTGGGCCTGATGGGCGATGACGGCCCCACGACGCTGCAACTCTCCGGCAAGCTGGCCGGGCGCAAGGTCGTGGTCTTTGCCCTGCCCGGGGCCTATACCGGCACCTGTTCCACGGCGCATCTTCCCAGCTTCATCCGCTCGGTCGATGCCTTCCGCGCCAAGGGCGTGGAAGAGGTGATCTGCATTTCCGTCAACGATCCCTTCGTGCTGCATGCCTGGGGCGAATCGACCGGAGCCACCGCCGCGGGGATCACGCTTCTGGGCGATGCCGACGGATCCTTCACCCGCGCGATCGGGATGGATTTCACCGCGCCCGCCATCGGCCTGATCGGCCGGTCCAACCGCTGGGCCGCGCTGGTCGAGGACGGGGTGATCACCGCGCTCAGCGTCGATGAGCCGGGGGTCTGCGACATCTCCACCGGCGACCGCTTCCTCGAGACGATCTGATCCGTCAGCCGCCCGCGCGGATCTGGCAGAGCGACAGGATGGGCAGGGCGTGATCGGTCTGAACGGTCGCGCCCGCCGACATCGCGTCGATGCGGGCGGCAAGGTCAAGGTCCAGCGCCGACAGCCCGCCGCAATCATGCGTCGTCAGCGTCACGTCGACGATGTTGTAGACATTGCGCCATTCCGGGTGATGGTTAAGCTTCTCCGCCGCCAAGGCAACCCGGTTCATGAAGCCCCAGGCTTCGGAAAAGTTCTTGAACTTCATCACCTTGCGGATCGCATCCCGGCCCTCGACCGCGCCCCATCCGGTCTCGTCCAGGGCCGGCAGCCTGTCGGCGCGGGTCGCCTCGTCCAGCTTCGCGTTCATTCCTGTTCCTCCACATGTGCCCGCCGGAACGGGCCGTATTGCGTCAGCACCTCGATCTCCTCGTCCACGGCCTCGCGTTCCTGCCGGAGGTAACGCGCCACCGCATCGCGGAAATTCGGATCGGCGATCCAGTGCAGCGAATGGGTCATCACCGGCAGGTAACCCCGCGCCAGCTTGTGTTCGCCCTGCGCCCCGGCCTCGACCCGGCTCAGGCCGTGACGCAGCGCCCAGTCGATGGCCTGATAGTAGCACAGTTCGAAATGCAGGCAGGGGTGATGCTCGGTGCAGCCCCAGTAGCGCCCAAAAAGCGCCTCGCGACCGATGAAGTTCAGCGCCCCCGCCACGGGCCTCCCGTCGCGCACGGCCAGAAACAGCAGCGCATCGTCGCGCAAGTCCTCCTGCAGCCGATCGAAGAACGCGCGCGTCAGATAGGGCGTGCCCCATTTGCGCGCGCCGGTATCCTGATAGAAGCGCCAGAAGGCATCCCAATGTTCGGGGCGCAGGTCGTCGCCGGTCAGCGCCAGGATCTCGCCCCCGAAGCCCTGCGCCGTCGCGCGCTCCTTGCGGATCGCCTTGCGCTTGCGCGAGGAAAGCGAGGCAAGGAATCCGTCGAAATCCCCATAGCCCCCATCCTCCCAATGGAACTGCTGCGTCGCGCGCGACAATAGCCCCATCTCTTCGCCGGCAAGCGCCTCGGCCTCGGTGCAGAACGTGATGTGGAGCGAGGAGAGCCGGTTCTCGGCCGCGATCTGCACGGCGCCTTGAACCAGTGCCGCAGCACCCTGCGCCTCGAACCCCGGTCGGGTCAGCAGCCGCCGCCCTGTTGCAGGTGTGAAGGGCACGGCGATCTGCAGCTTGGGATAGTAGCGCCCCCCGGCACGTTCCCAGGCGTGGGCCCAGTTGTGATCGAAGATGTATTCGCCCTGACTGTGCCCCTTGGCGTAAAGCGGCGCCACCGCGATCACCTGCCCGTCTGCCCGCGCCGTCAGATAGCGCGGCTGCCAGCCGGTGCCCGCGCCGACCGACCTGCTGTCTTCAAGCGCCTTGAGGAACCGCCAGGTCGTGAACGGATCATGTGGGCGGCCCGACACCGCCTCGGGGCAGGCACAGGCATCCCAGTCCGTGACCCCGATCCGGGCCAGGCTGTCATGTGTCTCGATCTCGATGGCCATGTCCTTCACCCTCCCGAAGGTGGGGCCGGGGACGGGTCGGTCAAGCGCGGTAACCCTCGAATGTGATGTTCTGCGCGACCTTGCGCGCCTCGGCCTCGGCCTCGGCCGAGCGGATCGTCCAGCACAGGATCGCCGCCCCCTGCCGGGCAAGCTCGGCCACGCGGGCGCCGGACAGGTCGGCCGCCTCGTGGCTGATGAAGCTTGATCCCGTCCGATCGTAGTCCGGGATCCCGCGCAAGGCGGCGCAGACATCGGCGGGAACCCCCGGCCAGTCGGCCGGATCGAAGGCGCAGGTCGTCAGCCCCCGCGGCCAGTCCGGCGCGGCTTCTGCCAATGCTGCCACGGCGTGGGGGTTGAACGACATCAGCGCAACCGGCCCGTCATAGCCGTCAAGCGCTGCAACGACAGCCCGCTCGAGGGGCCCGACCCGGGGTCCAAGCGCCCCGTCCTGATCCTTCACCTCGATCAGAAGCGGCACACGGCCTGCCACGATCTCAAGCACCTCGCCCAGGGTCGGGATGGTCTCCTCGGTCCCCAGAAGCCGCATTGCGCCCAGAGCGGCGGCTGCGTGCAGCACGACCGGGCCGCCCGCATCGGTCAGACGGCCAAGATCGTAGTCGTGAAACACCATCGGCACGCCGTCGGCCGAGGGCTGGATGTCGATCTCGATCCCGTATCCCGCCGCGACCGCGGCCCGGATGGCCCCGCGGCTGTTCTCGGGAAGACCGGCGGCGCGGTCATGCAGGGCGCGATGCGCGATCGGGCGCGACAGAAACGAGGGGGGAAGCGGAACGGGGGTCATCGGATCTGGAACAGCCCTTCGATCTCGACCGCGACGCCCAGCGGCAATGCCGCCACGCCCACGGCCGAGCGCGCATGCCGTCCGGCCTCTCCGAATACCTCGACCATGAGATCCGAGGCGCCATTGACGACCTTCGGCTGGTCCGTGAAGCCGGGCGCCGAGGCGACGAAGCCTGTCAGCTTCACCACCCTGACCACCCGGTCCAGATCCCCGCCCGTGGCCGCGCGCAGCTGTGCCAGCAGGCTGAGCGCACAGGCCCGCGCCGCCGCCGCCCCCTCGGCGATCCCCAGATCCTCGCCAAGCCGCCCGGTCAGCAAGCCGTCCGCCCCCTGCGAGATTTGCCCCGAGACATGCACAAGGTCACCGACCACGACGTAGGGCACATAATTCGCCGCCGGCGCAGGTGCCTCGGGCAAGGTCACGCCCAGTTCCACGAGTTTCGCCTCGATCCGTCCGCCCATGATACTCTCCCCGCTCGGCCGTTCCGGACCGGACGCTAACGCCCGGACCACGCATCGTCCATCCGCGTTGATGCGGCCCGGACCAAACATCGTGTTTCTTTCGTTTCGAAATATCCCGGGGGAGTCGCGCGCCTGTCGCGCGACGGGGGCAGACCCCCCGACCCGGGCTTCGGCCAATGCAGTCAGCTTTCCCGGAAAGCGCGGGCAAGATAGTCCGTCAGGGGTCGCAGAAGATAATCCATCGGTCGCCGTTCCACCGTTCGAATGAAGGCTTCGACAGGCATGCCTGGGATCAGGGTCATGTCGCCCGGCAGCCGTCCCAATTCGCCCTCGAGCAGCTCGACCTGCGCGCGGTAGTAGGACACCTGCGCCTGCGCATCGGTAAAGGCATCCGCCGAAATCTGCGTGACCCGGCCGGTCAGTTCCGGGCTGCGGCGCTGATCGAAGGCGGCGAAGCGCAGGCTGACCTCCTGTCCCACATGGATCTGGTCGATATGCAGCGGATTGACCTGGGTCGCAATGATCAGGGGCCTGTCCTGCGGGACGATGAACATCAGCGGATCGGCCGCGCGGATCACCGATCTGGGCGCAAAGACCTGAAGTCCGTGCACGATCCCCCCCACAGGCGCCCGGATATCAAGCCGATCCAGCTGGGTCAGCAGCGTGCGGCGCAGTTCGGCAAGCTCGATCTCGTTGAACTGGAGGTCCCGCAGGCGGGTGATCGCCTCTTCCCTGATGGTCGACCCGAGGCGCAGGATCTCGATCTCGATCTCGGTGATGCGCCCCTCTGCCGCAGCCGCCGCGGCCGTCAGCTCGCCCGCGATACCCGAGAGATTGGCCAGTTCCCGTTGCAGCGCCAGCACACGGGCCGATTGCGCCAGCCCGCGTTCAAGCAGGCTCTGCTGACCTTCGAGTTCTTCCTCGATCAAGGCGATCTGCCGGGTGATGGCCACTTGCTGGGCGCGGATCCCCTCGATCTGGCTCTCGATCTGGGCGGTCCGTCGGGCCAGCTGCTCGCGCTCGCGCAGGGCCGATTCGCGGCGTGCCTCGAACAGCCGCTCCTGCCCCTCCATGAGTTCGGCAGCCACGCCCGGCGGAGCTTCGAGCAGCAGCGGATCGAACGCCAGCCCGTCAGCGTCGTCGCGTTCGGCCTCGAGCCGGGCACGACGGGCAAGGACCTCGAAGAGCTGGCCCTCGACCACGGCAAGGCGGGATTGCAGTTCCGTCGCATCCAGCCGGATCAGCAGGGCATCGGCGGCGACAAGTTCGCCTTCCCTGACGACGATCTCGGCGACCACGCCGCCGTCGCGATGCTGCACGATCTGGCGATTCTGCTCGACCTCGATCCGCCCTGACGACACGATCGCGCCGCTGATCTCGGCCAACATGGCCCAGCTGCCGAAGCCGCCGACAAGCAGGATCAGCGTCAGGGCCCCCAGCCAGATCGGCCCGCGCGCGGACCAACGTCGCCCGTCTTGCGTCGCTTCGCTCATGTCACGCCCCCCGTGGCGGCGGTCTGCTGGATGTCGCGCGCATTCTTCACCATCTCGGAGAGGATTGCATCCTTCGGTCCGAAGGCCCGCCTCAGACCGTTCTCGAGCATCAGGATCAGGTCGCATTCCTGAATGGCGGCCGGTCGATGGGCCATGATCAGCACGCATTTGCCTGCCGCTTTCGCGGCGCGGATCGCGTTGTTGAGTGCGATCGACCCTTCGTTGTCGAGGTTGGAATTGGGCTCGTCGAGCACCAGCAGAACCGGATTTCCATAAAGCGCGCGGGCAAGCCCGATTCGCTGGATCTGCCCGCCCGAAAGCCGCCCGCCGATCGCACCGACCTTCGTGTCGTAGCCGTCGGGAAGCCGCAGGATCATGTCATGGGCGGCCGCTGTCCTTGCGGCCTCGACCACCGCGGCATCGTCGGGCTGGGGCGACAGCCGGGCGATGTTTTCCTTGATCGTGCCATCGAATAGCGACACGCGCTGCGGCAGGTAACCGATGTACCGGCCAAGCACATCCGGATCATACTGGTCCAGCGAGGCACCATCCAGTCGGATCTTGCCCGCCGCGGGCATCCACAGGCCGGTGATCGTCCGCGCCAGCGTCGATTTTCCGGCGCCCGAGACCCCGATCACCCCGACAGCCTGCCCCGGCCCGACCGAGAAACTGAGCATGCGCAACACGGCCTGGGTCTCACCGGGAGGGATGACCGAGATCTGTTCGACATCGAGCTGCCCCTTTGGACGTGGCAGGGCGGTTCTCGGCCCGTCTTCGGGGATCGTCCCGAGCAGCACCGACAGGTTCCGCCAGCCTTCACGCGCGCGCTGGAACACCGCCCATTGGCTGACCATCTGTTCGATCGGCGCAAGTGCCCGTCCCAGCAGGATCGAGCCTGTGATCATCGCGCCCGGTGTGAGTTGGTCCAACAGCACCAGCCAGGCGCCAAGGCCCAGCATCGCCGACTGCAGGAAAAGCCGGAATGTCCGGATCAGCGTCCCGTAGGTTCCCGCCGCATCCGCAGCCGAGATCGCGGCATCCAGCGATTTCCCCCGTGCCGTGTTCCAGCGCAGGAAGGTGGCATCCCGCATGCCGAGCGAATGGACCATGTCGGCTTCGGCCCGGATCTCGTGACCGAAGGCTTCGGCCTGCATGGCGGTCCGGGCGGGCGCTTCCCGCGGCCGACGCGACGCAAGCTGGTTGGCGATCGCGAAGAGGATCAGGATGCCCGCCCCGATCAACCCGAGATAGCCCATCCATGGATGGAACAGAAAGATCCCAAGGAAAAACAGCGGCGCGAAAGGTGCGTCGAAGACCGACATGAAAGCGGGTGAGACCAGCAGACGTTGCACCGATTCAAGATCGCGCTGGCCCGATTGCGCCTCGCGCAATGCCTGGCCCGTGCTTGTGGCGCGCATCGCGGCCGAGAAGACCCGCCGGTCGAGCCGGGCCTGCAACCTTGCGCCGACCCGTGCCATGATGCGGGCGCGGACAAAGTCGAGAAGGCCCATCATCCCGAAGAGGAAGGCCACCAGAACCGACAGAGCCAACAGCGTCTCGACCGAGCGCGATCCGAGAACGCGGTCGTAGAGGTTGAGCATGTAGAGGGGCCCGGTCAGCATCAGCAGGTTCACGAACAGGCTGAACAACGCAACGCCCCAGTAAAGCGCGCGGCTTTCGGCCCGGGCCGCCCGCAGTTCGGCCCTTCCTCTTGCCCGGATCTCGCTCTCGGTCATCCTGCCCCGCGCCTTCCTTGCCCGATCCTCTAGCAGGTCGAGATGATTGTCAGGTTAACGCCAACGCCGTTCGTGTCGTGGCTGTCGCTGCCTGTTTCGTTCGACTATAGAGTGTGGCAAGCAACCCCCAAAGCCAGGAATGCAGGTGTTCTCCATGTCGCGCGTCCGCAATGGCATTGCCGCCACGATTGCCGCCCTGACCCTGCTGGGGGCCTGTTCGGTTGCGCCGCCGGGGACCGATATTCACGACCCTTACGAAGACGTGAACCGCCAGATCCACGCGTTCAACAGGGAACTTGACCGCAATGTCCTGCGTCCGCTGGGCCAGGTCACGGCCGAGATGCCCCCCGAGATCACCCAGCGGGTGGTGTCGTTCTCGGACAATGCCGCATTGCCGGGGATGGTCCTGAACGGCGTGCTGCAGGGCGATATCGAAATCGCGGCGACCAATGCCATGCGGTTCCTGATCAATTCGACCGTGGGTGTCGTCGGGCTGTTCGACCCGGCGGGCGTGATCGGTCTGGGCGAGATCAAGACGGATTTCGGGATGACCCTGGCAAGATGGGGCGTGCCGGAGGGGGCCTTTGTCGAGCTGCCCTTCTTCGGCCCGTCAACCGAGCGGGACGCGATCGGCAGGGTCGTCAATGCGATCATCGACCCGCTCGATCAGGTGGGGTTTCCGGTGCAGTCCGCATATGAACGTCCCGCCTGGGTCGCCGAACAGGTGATCGAGCGCGGAAGCTTCGGCTCGACCGTCGACTCGATCCTTTACGAAAGTGCCGACAGCTATGCGCAGACACGATTGATTTACCTTCAGAACCGCAGATTCAGGGTTGGGCAGCGAGCCTCGGATGATAACCTGCAGGATGACGAAACCATCTTCTTCGACGTTTACGAGGCAATCCGATGACCCTTGCCCTTACCCGCCGTGCGGTTCTTGCCGGAGCGGTCGCCGCGGGCGCCATCCTCGCCGCGGCCCGGCCGGCGCTTGCGGTCAATCCCGATGCGGCACGCGGGCTTGTCGATCTGCTTGTCAACGACGTGAATGCCGTCATCGCCTCGGGCAAGTCCGAAGAGGCGATGCTGCGTGATTTCGAAACGATCTTCGACCGTTACGCCGATGTGCCGACGATCGCGGCCTATACGCTCGGGCCGGATTGGCGCCGGGCGACGCCCGATCAGCGCACCCGCTACATCGCCGCCTTCCGCACCTATATCGCGCGCAAGTACGGCCGACGTTTCCGCGAATTCATCGGCGGTGAAATCGTCGTGCGCGGTGCCCGGACCGTGCCGAACGGGGTCGAGGTCGAGACGACTGCGGTGCTGGTCGGCGAAAGCCCGTTCCGGGTGGACTTCTGGGTTTCCGATGCGTCGGGCCGGATGGCCTTCTTCAACATCATCATCGAGGGCGTGAACATGCTTTTGTCGGAGCGGACCGAGATCCTGGCCCGACTTGACCAGCGTGGCGGCGATATCGACAGGCTGATCGCAGACCTGCCGCAGGTGTGATGCGGCACCTTGTGCTGATGGCGATGCTTCATGCCGCCGGCGCTGCGCAGGCCGGCCCCTGGGACGGTCTTTACCGGCTTGCGGCAGATGCCGACTGCGCGCAGATCGGTGTCGAGGGAGGAGCGCTCTGGATCGGACAGGGCGTGTTTCATGGGGTGGGCATGACCTGCGAGATGACCCGCCCGGTCAATGTCCTTGGCATGGATGCGACGCTCTACACGATGGAATGCGCGGGCCAGGACGAGGTCTGGACCGAGCGCGCGATGATCATGCATGATGCCGAACGGGACGGAATCATCATGATCTGGAACGGTTTCGCCTTTCGCTACGACCGTTGCCCCGAGGTGTGATCCGGGTCGGTCCTGCCGGATCGTCATGCCGCAAAGCTTTTGGAAGGCGCGGGCGTTGCGCCGATTGGTACTGCATGATCATGCGGGTCGGTGGCCCCTAGAACCGTTTGAGGATGTCGCGCAACCCGTCCTCGATAACCATGGCGGCGGCCAGTTTCGGAACGACCCAGATCCGGTCGCGCCGGTCGGCTTCGGGGTAATCGTCGACCGTCTTGCTGACCTTGATCGCATAGACCCGCAGGATGCAGGGTTCCTCGTCGCCCAGAGCGGTATATTTGGTCGCCATGTAGCTGCCCAGTGGCCGGCGGCTGACCTTGCCTTTCTTGACGCCGCCTTCCTCCCACGCTTCGATCATCGCGGCCTGGGCTGCGGTCTTGCCCGAGATCGGCCAACCCTTCGGCAGGATCCAGCGCCCCGACGAGGATGTGACAAGCAGAACCTCGCGCCGGTCGCGGTCGTCGGCGGCGGCGGCGTCAGGATTGACGCGCCAGCACAGGGCCGCAAGCTGCGAATGCGCAGGCGGGAGATGCACAATGCCGTTAACGGCCGGTTTGAGGCGCGGCTGAAGGGTCATCCATCCTGTCGTGTGTCTGGGCCAGTTGATTGATATATCGGCCATTTCATAACGAATTGCAAATCCTGCCGCGGTGAGGCCGCTTCCGGGCGCCGTGCGGCGGTGCATCCCGGCCGGTCCGGACCGCCGCAGGCCGGGCCTGCCCGTGATCCCACATGCGGCCCCGCCCTGTCCCAACGCCCGCTCAGCTTCCGCGCGGTTTGGCGCGCAGCGTGGGGGTGGCGGTCTGCGGGTCTTCGGGCCAGGGGTGGCGGGGGTAGCGGCCGCGCATGTCGCGGCGCACATCGCCGTAGCTATTGGCCCAGAAGCCCGGCAGATCCGAGGTGACCTGCACCGGCTTGCCCCCCGGTGACAGCAGCGTGATCCGCAGCGGCACACCGCCTGCGGTGGGGTGACGGGTGACGCCGAACATCTCTTGCAGGCGAAGTTCGATCTGCGGCACCTCGCCATCATAATCGACCGGCACCCGCCGGCCGAGCGGGGTGACGAAGACCGCAGGTGCCGCCTCGTCCACCAGCCGGGTCTGCGCGTGGTCAAGCCGCGCCCTGATCGCCTCGGTCGGGTCGAAGCGGCGCCAGTCCTCGGCCGAGCGCAGATCGCCGATCCACGGCAGGAGCCAGTCTTCGAGCGTTTCGAGCAGACCTGCCTCGGTCATGTCGGGCAGATCGGCACCGGTGGCCCGCACCAGTTCCACCCGTCGCGCAAACCGGGCTGCCGCGGTGGGCAGGCGAAGGCCAAGGTCGAGCACGCCCTCGAGCATGGCACGGGCAAGCGCCTCGGGCGGGGCATCGGGCCAGGGTATGTCCGACAGCACCAGCGCGCCCAGCCGTTCCTGCCGGCGGGCCCGGACGCGCCCGTCGCGCCGTGACCAGAGGCAGAGGTCGTGCCGCTCGATCCTTTCGCCATGGGTCGCGCGCAACTCGGCCTCGGTCAGGCGCGCGGCCAGACGAATGCGCGCCTCGCGCGTGTCGCCGTCCAGATCGGCGGCCACGATCAGCGTCTCGCCCGCCATCGGATCGTCGGCCGGCAAAACAGCGCCCTTGCCGCCGGACAGAAGGTAGCGCGCCTCGCCGCCCGGCCGCCGCAACCCGATCCGGTCGGGATAGGCAAGCGCGAGAAGCGCCCCGTGCGAGAGTTCGGCCCCCGAAGGCCGTCTCTGCCCCAGACCCTTCGCCAACCGCCTCGCCTCGGCCCGGATCCGGTCGAGCGCGGTGCGGTCGGCCTCGGCCCGCCGTCCATCCTTCAGCGCGGCAAGGCGCAGCGCGATATCGGCGGGCGCGCCGCGCAACGGGTCGCGGTCGGCCAGAAGTGCGGCAAGCGGAGCCGCCGCAGCGCCCCCCTGCAACAGCATGTGCGCCAGCCGGGGATGCAGCGGCAGGGCGGCCATGGCGCGGCCCTCGGGCGTGATCCGGCCGGCCGCGTCCAGCGCGCCCAGATCGGTCAGAAGGCGTCTGGCGGCGACCATCGCACCCTCGGGTGGGGGGGTCAGGAACGGCAGGTCCGAGGCACCCCAAAGCGCCAGTTCCAGCGCCAGCCCGGTCAGATCGGCGGCGGCGATTTCGGGCGGCGGAAAGGGCATGAGGCCGCCTTCCTCGCCCCTCGTCCAAAGCCGGTAGCAGCGTCCGGGCGCCACCCGCCCCGCGCGCCCGGCCCTCTGGCGCGCCTCGGCCAGCGTCACCCGTTCGGTCACCAGCCGCGCCATGCCCGAGCCGGGATCGTAGCGCGCCCGCCGGGCCCGCCCGGCATCCACCACGACCCGGATGTCCGGAATGGTCAGCGAGGTTTCGGCAATCGCCGTGGCCAGCACCAGCTTGCGCCCGCCTGTCATCGGCGCGAGAGCGGCGCGCTGGTCGGAAAAGGGCATCGCCCCGTAAAGCGACATGACCGTGCAGTCCGCAGGCAGCCTGCCCTGCAAGAGCGACGCGACGCGGCGGATTTCCCCTTCGCCCGGCAGAAAGGCAAGGATCCCGCCCGTGGTCTCGTCCACCGCACGCGCAATCAGGTCTGCCAGGGCAGGTTCCAGCCGCGCGCCCCGCGCAAGCGGGTGGTTGGCGTGGATCATCTCGACCGGAAAGCTCTGCCCTTTGGCCGTCACCACCGGTGCCGCACCCATGAGTTGGGCCACCGGACCCGCATCGAGCGTGGCCGACATCGCCACCAGCACCAGATCGGGCCTGAGCGCGCCGCGGATCTCGAGCGCGAGGGCAAGCCCCAGATCGGCATTGAGCGAGCGTTCGTGGAATTCGTCGAACAGGATCGCGCCCACGCCCGAAAGCTCGGGGTCGGACTGGATCATCCGGGTCAGGATGCCTTCCGTAACCACTTCGATCCGCGTTCCGGGCCCGGTCCGCGCCTCGCCCCGCATGCGGTAGCCGACGGTCGCGCCCACGCCCTCGCCAAGGCTTTCTGCCATCCGTTCGGCCGCGGCGCGGGCGGCCAGACGGCGCGGCTCGAGCATCAGGATCCGCCCCTGCACCAACCCCGCCTGCAGAATCGCAAGCGGCACCCGCGTCGTCTTGCCCGCGCCGGGCGGGGCCTGAAGCACAGCAAGGCCGCCCCGCCCCAGCGCGCGCAGAAGCGCGGGCAGGGCCGCGTCGATCGGCAGGGGTGCGTCGTCCTGAAAGGACCGGGGAAAGCGCGGATCGGGCATGGCTCAGGTGATACGCGCGGGCCGGGCGCTTGGCCAGCGGTGGCCGGGGGGTGCTGCAAGGGTGCTTTTGGCTTATGCCCGGGCGCGACCTGCGCTATGACTTGCGCGTTGTTCCCGTCCCCCGAGAGGCCGATGCTTGACACCGCCGCCCGCCGCCTGATCGACCCGCCGCTCAACCGGATGGGGGCGGTGCTTGCGCTGCGTGGCGTCAGTGCGGATGCGGTCACGCTGGTGGGGCTTGCGCTGGGCCTTCTTTCGGCCGGGCTGATCGCGCTGGGAGAGTCGCTGGTCGCCCTGTTGCCGCTTCTGGCCTCGCGCCTGGCCGACGGGCTTGACGGGGCGGTGGCGCGGGCCAGCCGGGGGACCGATTTCGGCGGCTATCTCGACATCACGTCGGACTTTCTCTTCTACGGGGCGGTGCCGCTGGCCTTTGTCCTGTCCGATCCGGCGGGGAACGGGGCTGCGGGGGCGTTCCTGCTGGCCTCCTTCTACTTCAACGGGGCAAGCTTTCTGGGTTTTGCCATTCTTGCCGCAAAGTCGGGGATCGAGACCGATGCGCAGGGGGTCAAGTCGCTCTACTACTCGGACGGGTTACTGGAAGGAACCGAGACGATCCTGTTCTTCGTGGCACTCTGCGTCTTTCCCTTCTGGTTCGCGCCGCTGGCCTCGATTTTCGGCGCGCTGTGCTTTCTGACGGGGGTCCTTCGGGTTGTCGCGGCGCGCAGGGTCTTTGCGGACCGCGGGGTGTGAATTGGCGATGGCGCATGCGGAGACGGCCGGGATGAGCGGTGTGCCGGACGGCGCATCCGGTCCGTTGGTGCTGGGTGCGGGCGGGCGGCTCGGGCGGGCATGGCGGGCGATTCATGCAGCAGGGCTCTGGCCCGGCGCGGGCGCGCCGCTCTGGCAGATGCGGCGGGCTGCGGGCAACGGGCCGGGGGATGCGGTCCACTGGGACCTCCTTGCCGACAATGCGCCGCCTGATCCGAGAATCGACAGGGCCGCCGGGCTGATCGTGCTGGCCGGTGCGACCGCGGGCAATGATGAGGCCCTCGCCCTCAACACCCGGCTGGCAGAGGTTGCCCTGCGCCTTGCCCGCGAAAGGGGGTTGGGGCCGGTCCTGCTGATGTCCTCGGCCGCGGTCTATGGCCAGAGCCCCGCCCCCGCGCGCGAGGAGGACACCCCCCGCCCGCTCAACGCCTATGGTGCGGCAAAGGCCGCGATGGAGCGGGCCGTGGCGGGCGGGCCGGGCGGCACCTGCCTGCGACTGGCCAATGTCGCGGGCTGCGACATGCTGTTCGGGGCTGCGGCGCGGGGGCCGGTCCGGCTGGACCGCTTCCCCGACGGCGCCGCGCCGCGCCGCGCCTATGTCGGGCCGTGGACACTGGCCCGCACGCTTTTGCGGCTGATCGAACTGGGCAAGGGCGGGGTCGCGCTGCCGGATGTGCTGAACCTCGCCGCCCCAGGCACGGTCGGGATGGATGCGCTGCTGTCGGCCGCCGGGTGCCGCTGGGACTGGACCCCGGCCCCCGCGACCGCACTGCCTGCCCTTGCCCTCGATACCGCGCGTCTCGAGGCGCTGGCCCCGATCCCGCCCGAGGCCGGCACCGCAGAGGCCCTTGTCGCCGAGGCCCGCCGCGCCGGTTGGCTGCCCGCGGCCACGTCGCTGGCGCAAGGATGACGGCGGCCACGCAGACACCCGGCCCGCGGCAGGCCATCGCACCGTCGAAGCGGGCGCTGGATCTGGCTGTCTCGATCCTGCTTCTGGCGCTGCTCTGGCCGATCATCCTGCTGATCGCACTGGCGCTTTTGCTGCGCGAGGGGCGACCCGTCTTCTACATCGCCGAGCGGATGCAGACGCCCGACCGCGGCTTTGGCCTGATCAAGTTCCGCACGATGCGCCCGGCGCCCGAGGCAGCCAACCGGGGTGTGACCGGCGGCGACAAGAGCGCGCGGATGTCGCGGCTGCATCGCCTGCTGCGCCGCAGCCGCGCGGATGAGCTGCCCCAGCTCTGGAACGTGATCCGCGGCGACATGAGCCTTGTCGGCCCCCGCCCGCCGCTGCGGCTTTATGTCGAGGACCATGCCGCGCTTTACGCAGCCGTCCTGCGGGACAGGCCGGGGATCACGGGGCTGGCCTCACTGAAGCTGGCCGACTGGGAAGAGCGGCTCCTGGCCGGCTGCGCCTCGGCCGAGGAAACCGATGCGGTCTATCGACGCCGCTCCATCCCGCGCAAGGCGCGGCTGGACCTGATCTATCAGAAGAACCGCAACCTCTGCTTCGATCTTGCGCTGATGGGGCAAACCGCCGCCCGGCCGTTTCGCAGGCGGCGCGGCTAATCCTTTGCCCCGCCGAAAAGCCCGGCAAGACCCCGCCGCACCAGC
>JAFIEN010000377.1 GCA_020832515.1 Rubellimicrobium sp.
GGCGATGGGCAGGCGCGCGTCGCGGGTGATCTCGGCCAGCCCGGCCATGTCCTCGGGCGGCAGCGGTTCCTCGACGAAGAACGGCCGGCAGGGCTCGAGCGCGCGGAGATAGGCCTTCGCCAGCGGAACCGAAGCCGGGCGGCCATGCGCATCGACCATGATGTCGACATCCGGCCCCACCGCGTCGCGCAGCGCCATCATCGCGCTTTCCACCGCATCGATGTCCCGGTTCGAGGAGAGATAGTGCGAATAGGGGATCGAGACGACCTTGACCGCATCATACCCCGCCTCGACCACAGCGCGCCCGCGTTCGGCAAGTGCGGCGCCTGTGCTTTCATAGACCGCGCCCATCTCGCCCATCCCCAGATGGGTATAGGTGCGCAGATGATTGCGGCAGGCCCCGCCCAGAAGCCGCCAGACGGGCTGGCCCAGATGCTTGCCAAAGATATCCCACAGCGCGATCTCGATGCCCGAGATTGCCGACATGCCGATCACGCCCATGCGGAAAAAGCCGTGCCGGGTCAGCACCTGCACGGCCTGTTCGATGTCGCGCGGGTCGCGGCCGACGATCAGCGGCGCAAGGTCATCGATCGCCCCCACAACGGCGCGGGTCTTCCACTCCAGCGTCGCCTCGCCCCAGCCGATCAGCCCCGGCACATCCGTCTCGACCCGCACGAAGACCCAGTTGCGCATCTTCGCATTGCAAACGACCGAGGTGATTGCGGTGATGCGCATGATGCGTCCCCCTCCGGTCGGTCAGGCGGCGTCGGGATCGAACATCCGCGCCGCCTGCGGCGACAGCCGCGCGACCTTGTCGGGATCAAGCCGGATGCCAAGGCCGGGCGTCGCCGGGATCGGCAGACAGCCGTCACTGTCCAGCGTGAAGCCGCCCTCGGTCAGATCGTCGACATAAGGCGAACCGGCGATGTATTCGACAAGTTCGGCACTGGGAAAGACGCTGGCAAGTTGCAGGTCGGCGGCAAGGCCCAGCGCGGTATTCCAGCCGTGGCCGATGTATTTCACGCCGAAATCCTGCGCGAGCCATGCGATCCGGCGCTGCTCCGACAGGCCGCCCACCTTGGTGACATCCGGCTGCACGATGTCGAGCGCGCCTTTCGCGATCCAGGGCAGGAAGGTCTGCCGACGGGTCAGGCATTCGCCACCCGCCAGCGGCACGGGGCTTTGCCGGCGCAACTCGATATGATCGTCCAGCGCATCGGGATGCAGCGCCTCTTCGAACCACATCACCCCGTGATCGCCCAGCATCCGCGCGGTTTCCAGCGCCCATTTCAGCCCGTTGGGCCAATGTGCATCCGACCCGCCCGCATCGACGCAGATCGCCACGCCTTCGCCCGCACCCGACCGCGCAGCACGCACGATCGCCTCGTCATGGCGGCGGTCGCCGCGGCGCCCGAACGGCCCCCAGCCGATCTTGATCGCGCGGTAGCCCTTGGCGGCCAGTTCCGCACAGCGATCATGCATGAGCGGCGGATCCTCCATCAGGATCGAGGCATAGGGCCGCACCCGTTCGCGGATCCTCCCACCCATCAGCCGCCCGACCGGCTGTCCGGTCACCTGACCCAGAATGTCCCAGAGCGCGATGTCGATCCCCGAGATCGCATGCGTGATCGCCCCGCCGCGCCCCGTCCAGAAGGTGTTCTGGTGCAGCTTCTCGGACAGCCTCTCGGGTTCGAGCGCGGTTTCCCCCCGCCAGAGCGGTTCAAGAAAGGCCACCGCCCGTTCGACCAGTCCGGCATCGGTGAAGACGCTGCCATGGCCCGTCACCCCGTCTTCGGTATGGACCGCGACCAGCGCATGGATCGCATCATCGGGCTTCAGCTCCTGGCTCCAGCCGCCCTTGGGCGTCTCGCCCACAAGCGGGGCCACGCGGATGGTGCGGATCTTCATTCAGCTTGTCCTTTCAGCGTCAACACGGGCCCTCAGCCGCCCCTGCGAAACATCGAGCGGAGTTTTCGGAGCGGAACCGTCATGCGCCACGAAGCGCTCCGCCTCATCGATTCGTTGGCAAGCCTGAGCTCGTTCGAGACCTTCGCCCGCATCTCGAGCGCGACCTCGAGCCGCATCAGCTCGTTGCGAAGCTCGGTGCGTTCCTCGGCATGCCGTGCCTTGGCCTCGTTCAGTTTGGCACGCAGCTCCGAGGCATGTTCACCATGTTCGATCCTGAGCCGCTCAAGCATTCGCGTCAGGGCCGCCGTCTCGGCAAAGCGGCGCTCGGTCTGTTGTTCGATCGCAGCGGATGCCGCCTGTTCAAGCTCGGTCCGCAGCCGGTCCAGTTCCGTGGCATGGTCGGTCCGCAGAGCGTCCATCATCTGGTTCAGCCGCGCAGCCTCGGCCCTGTTCGCTTCCGCCTCGGCCCGCGCCGCATCGGCCGCCTCATGGGCCAGGGCAAGCGCGGCGGCATTGTCCTTCAACGCGGCAAGATCGCCCTGCAGGGCTGCAAAAGCCTTCTCGTGCCGTTCAAGCGCCTGACGCAACGCCGAGGCCTCGTCACGGACCCGCGCCAGCTCGGTCCGCAGGGCGGCGTCCGCAGCTTCGGCCTGATCGCGCCGCGCCGCATCGTCCTGGGTGGTGGCGATGCCCATCAGACGGCCGCCCGCCCGACATGCGCATTGCGCGACACCGGCGCAGGGCGCGGGCGCGTGTCCCCGTCGATGGCCCGGTTGATCCTCATCCCCTTTGACCCCCTGCCAGTGTCATGCCCCGCTACGCCCCACACGCTGCCGGATGCAGCACCCTGCGCCCGCGACGACACTGCACAGAGCCATGCACCACTGCAAGGCCAAGCATGCCGGTCCCGTCGGGCAGGCAAGGCCCATGCGCCCCTCACACCGCCGCCCTCGCCGCACGCAGCTTGCCCAGAAGGTCAAGCGAAAAGGTCTGCTCCATCCACTCGAAGGCCTCGGTCAGCTCACGCGCCTCGAGCAGCGCCTCGATATCGGCAGGATCCATCGCCTCCTTGCGCTGATCCGGCGGCGTCTTGTTGCGGTTGCGGGTCCGTTCGACACAGCCGTCATACCAGTCCGGCCCAGCCGAAATGCCAAGCGGATCGAACAGATGCCGACGCGCCCAGTCGCCCTTCTGGCCCGAGCCGATATAGTCGTCCAGCGGCAGCGGATGCACCTTGAAGAACGGATCGGCCATCATTCGTTGCAGCCCCTCGATCCCGGCGCCGATCGCGGCCTTGTAGCGCAAGGTGTCCCAGTCGAAGGCGGAATGCAGCGACAGGTAGTTGTCGTACATGTTCCGGATGCAGCAGAAGAAGTGACAGTCCTCGTGATCGGGCTGGAAGATCCGCCGGATCGGCTTCCAGTCGCGTTCGATCAGCGGTTGCTTGAACCCCAGAAAGCCCATCGAGTAGTCGAATTCCTTGGGCTGGGCGTTCGACTTCGACATGAGCCGATAGATCTCGAGCGCGGCCATCTGCCGCCGCCCCGAATAGGACTTGGCCGTCCGCGTGCCGGCATGATGCTCGTCGGCAAGGCGGAACATCTTCGACATGGCCTGAAACACCGGACGATGGATCTCGCCCTGCAGGGCGATGTCGTCATGTTGGTTGAGCAGGTCCGTGAATTGCCGCGTGCCGGCGCGTGGAAAGCCGCCCACGATCACAAGTTGCATCCGGTCACCCCTTCAGTCCGACACCGGGCCGATGTTTCGCCTGACATCCTCGACCGGCACGGAGAACCCCTCCTGATCAAGGTATCGCGCAGCTTCAAGCGGAAAGGGCAGATGGTGCCCCTCGGTCGCGATGCGATGCGCGCGGTCCCATGCCGCCTTGTAGGCAGCCCGTACCGGGGACAG
>JAFIEN010000378.1 GCA_020832515.1 Rubellimicrobium sp.
TTCGATCAACCCGTGCCCCACATCGGCACGATATTCGACCTGCCCGCGATGCACCGGCGCCAGCCCCGTGATCCCCAGCTCCTGCCGCAGACGCCGGAGCGCGCAGGCCTCGGCCGGCTCGTCCCAGTCGGGATGGGTGCAACAGGTATTCGCCCAAAGCCCCGGCGTGTGATACTTGCCCATTGCCCGCTGCTGGATCAGCACCCGCCCCCGGTTCATCACGAAGACGCTGACCGCCTTGTGCCGCAGGCCCTGAACATGGGCCTGCATCTTGTCCACCGGGGTCAGCGTGCCGTTCACCCAGGCCGGGATCATGTCAGTCATGTGCGCAGCGGCGAGACGAGTCCCGAGAGATGGGCAAGGTTCTTGATCCCGATCTTGAGATGAGCCAGCGGGCGGGCCTTCACGAGTTTCTTGTTCATATAGGCCTCGAAGGTCAACCTCTGCACGTCGATGTCATGGCAGAGCGAGACAAACCTCTCACGCCGTTCGTCGCTGCGGTAATAGGCGTTCTGCATCGCGCCCAGCACCCGGAAGACTTGCCCGTGTTCGCGTAG
Source organism: Rubellimicrobium sp. (assembly GCA_020832515.1). GTDB lineage: Bacteria > Pseudomonadota > Alphaproteobacteria > Rhodobacterales > Rhodobacteraceae > JAFIEN01. The sequence continues at coordinate 558 of JAFIEN010000378.1, forward strand.
GAACAGCTTGCGCGCCAGTTGCAGGTCCTTCACCCGGCCCGACCGCAGGCAGGCCGCGGCCGCCGTGGCCGCGACCCGGCCCCCCATCATGGCGTAATAGATCCCCTCGCCCGAGGAGGGGGCGACCACCCCGGCGGCATCCCCGGCAAGAACCACGTCGCGTCCGTTGTCCCACTTGTCGAGCGGCTTGAGCGGGATCGGCGCGCCTTCCTTGCGGATGGTGCGGCAGTCAGCCAGGCCGGATGCGGCGCGCAGGGCCGCTGTGGCCGATTTCAGGTCCACCCCGTCAAGCCCGGTGCCCATGCCGACGCTGGCCGATTTGCCATGCGGAAAGACCCAGCCGTAGAAATCGGGCGAGATGACCCCGTCATAGACCACGTCGCAGCGCATCGGATCGTAGACGGCTGACGCAGGCGGGGCCTCGATGATCTCGTGATAGGCGATCACATAGGGGATCTTGTCGCCGCCCGGCACTTCGGCCCGGGCCACGTCGGAGCGCGCGCCGTCGGCCCCGATGACCAGCTTGCCCGTCACCCGCGCCTCTTCGCCGCTTGCCTTGTCGCGATAGACGACATGCGTGCCGTCCCCATCGCGTTCGATCCGCAGGAAGGTGCCGGTCAGGCGCTTGGCGCCTGCATCGGTGGCGCGGACCCGCAGGTATTCGTCGAAATGCTCGCGGTCGACCATGCCGACGAAACCGTTCTCGATCGGGATATCGACCTTGCGCCCGGTGGGCGAGATCATGCGCGCCGTCTGGATGCGGGCGACGATCTGGCTGTCTGGAATGTCGAAATCCGCGATCAGGCGCGGCGGGATCGCGCCGCCGCAGGGTTTGATCCGGCCTGCCCGGTCAAGAAGGGCAACCGTATGGCCCGAGCGGATCAGGTCTTCGGCAGCGATGGACCCCGAGGGACCGCCCCCCACCACGACGACATCGACATTCATGGTCACTCTCCCGGAACGAGGGTTCGAACCGGCACGCGCCGGTCCATGGTGCGGGCCGCCATCAGGGCGGCAGCAAGAAAGATCACCGCCTCGATCACGAAGACCGAGCCGAAGGCCTGCGGATCGGGCAGGCCGAGGCGGAAGAGGTCAACCAGCGCCGCCCCCGTCAGGCCACCGAAACCGGCGGCCACGGCCTGCGCGGCACCCCAGAGGCCCATCCGCATCCCCTCGCGCCGGCCCCGGCCCTCGCCCGCCAGCGCCATCATCGAGCCGATGGCCGCGACGGCGAACATGCCGTTGAAGAAACCAAGCGCCACGACGGCGGGCATCAATGGCGCGCCCGGGCCCATTGGACCAAGGAAGGCGATGACGCCAAGGGCCGCCGCCGACCCCAGACAGCCCCCGATGGTCCAGGACCTGAGCGCGCCAAGGCGAAAGCCGGTGGCCAGCACGCCCACGGCCAGCATGCCGAGGAAGACGCCGCCATTCTGCGCGCCCGACAGCGTGGTGGACTGGCCCGGCGTGAAGGCGAAGACAAGGCCGGCATAGGGTTCGACGATCAGTTCCTGCATGAAATAGGCGGTCATCGACAGGAAGACGAAGAGCGTGAAGTTGCGCGCGCGCCGGTCGGCCCAGACCTCGGCCAGGCTTTCAAGGAAGGGCGCAGGGTCCGGTTCGCGGATCGCCTCGACGCTGCGCTCGATCCCGATGACGGCCAGCACTGTCACGATCATTGCGATGGCGATGACGCCCGCCACGATCTCGGTCAGCCGAAGGTAGGAGAAGGGCTCGATCAGCCGCCCCACGATGCCGGCGGTCGCTGCGATGCCAAGGATCATCATCAGCCATGTGATCGTGGCCGCCGCCGGGCGGCGGCGTTCGGCGGTGGCGGTCGCCAGCAGCGCCAGAAGGGAAGTGCCCGAGGCCCCCACGCCAAGGCCGATCAGCGCGTAAGCCGCGACCGAGAGGGAGAGGCCCCCGGCGAAAGAGGCCTCGAACACCGGCAGCGCGAGCGTGGCCATCATCGCCCCCGCCCCCAGCGCCGCCATCCCGCCGATGATCCAGCGGCTCCGGTGCCCGCCCGCATCCGAGGCGAACCCCCAATGCGGCCGGCTGATCTGGATGCCGTAATGCAGTGCCACCAGCGCACCGGGCAGGAGGGCGGCGAGCGAAAGCTCCACCACCATCAGCCGGTTCAGCGTCGATGTGGTCAGCACGACGATCGAGCCCAGCGCCATCTGCACAAGGCCAAGGCGGAAGATCTGGAACCAGCTCAGCATCTTCATCCCAGTCCCCGCAGCGCGAAGGCGGCGACAATCATGCCGCTGATGTAAAGGACGATGCCCGTTCCGTTGTACCAGGGCGCCTTGCCCTTGGGATCGCGCAAGAGGACGCGCATGGCGGCGAATTGCGCGATCAGCAGCGCCGCGATCCCGGCGGCATGAAGCGGCTTGCCCCAGAAGAGCAGCAGCCCGATCACCGCCACCTGTGGCACCGACATGACCCAGCAGGCAAGGCGCGCGGCGCGTTCGGGGCCCAGCGTGACGGGCAAGGAATTGACCCCCATCTGCCGGTCGCCTTCCAGCGCCTTGAAATCATTGAGCGTCATGATCCCATGCGCGCCGATCCCGTAGAGGAGCGCGATGGTCACGATCTCCCACCCCGGGGCGCCGAGGGTGAGCACGGCTGCACCGGTGAACCAGGGCAGGGTCTCGTAGGACAGGCCCACCAGGCCCGGCCCCCACCAGCCTGACCGCTTGAGGCGCACGGGTTCGGCGGAATAGGCCCAGGCGGCAAGCACACCCAGGATGGTCGCGGCAAAACCCCATGGCCCGAGGAACCAGCCGATGACCAGCGATAGGACCGTCATCGCCAGCGCGATCCAAAGGCCCCAGCGGCCGGGAATGCGGCCCGAGGGGATCGGGCGGTCGGGTTCGTTGATCGCATCGACATGCCGGTCGCACCAGTCGTTGGCGGCCTGACTCATCCCGCAGACGACGGGGCCGGCAAGGAAGATGCCAAGTATCACAAGACCGGGCGCCGAGGACAGCGGCACCCCGGCCGAGACCGCGCCGCAGAGATAGGCCCACATCGGCGGAAACCACGTGATCGGCTTGATCAGCGTCAGCGCGGCCCGAGGCTCGGGCCAGCGGCGGGGCACATGATGGGAGGCCGATGCGATGGTCATGTTGTCAGTTTAGGCTGACAGTTTGGGACTCGGCAAGTGTAAACTTAAACTTACATCACATCCCGGGCGGAGAGAGGCGGGGGGGGGGGGGGGGGGGGGGGGGGGGGGGGGGGGGGGGGGGGGGGGG
>JAFIEN010000379.1 GCA_020832515.1 Rubellimicrobium sp.
CCATGATCGCGCCATGCACATGGCGCGCGCGGCACATGCGCCGGGTCTGATCTTCCATGAAGCTTGCGCTCAGTCTTGTCATGACAGGTGATCCGGGCTCTGTGTGGCGCAGGTCGCTGCGCCAGCTTTGGAACAATTGCGGCTAGCATCAGGCAGGCGGGCGCAATCTGCGTCTGCCTTGTGTCGATCATCGGATTTGTCGCGCATTTCTGATCTGCACAAATACATAGCCGAAGAAGGCCGCGGGCATGACGAAGGTGTCATAGGCGACCCAGACATCGGTCGAGAAGTTGCGCCACACCGCCTCGTTCGCGGCGGCCAGCACCAGCAGGGCGGCGGCGAAGCGGCGGGTCAGAAAGGTCCAGCCGGCAGGCGACAGCGCCACCATCCCGCCCATCACCCCTTCGAGCCAGGCCTGCCCGCGCGCGAGCCCGACCCAGAGGACGGCCGAGAGCGTCAGACAGACCACCGTCGTGCGCATCTTGAAGAACCGCTCGTCATTGAAGCCCACGGTCAGCCCGCCCGAGAGCGTCATGATGATCAATGTCAGCACCTGCACCGGGGTGATACGGCCCGTCAGCCGCCACATCGCGGCACTCGAGGCCAGCACCACGGGCACGAAGCCGCCCACCAGAAGCACGAACCCATCCCACTCGCGGCCCCACAGAGTATAGCTCTGTTCGCGCACCACGAGGTACACGGCGACGAAGCCCAGGATCGGCCCGAATTCCAGCGCCGCCTTCAACCGTGGCCCGATCCCCGCGGCGTGCAGCGCGGTTTCGACCGGCTCGCTCATGCGGCCTCCGCCTCGGCATCGAGCAGCACGACCTGACCGCTCTGCCCGTCCACTCGCACGCGCTGGCCCTCCTGCAGGCGCGTTGTGGCCTCCGCCACCCCGGCGACCGCTGGCAGCCCGTATTCGCGCGCCACGATCGAGCCGTGCGAGACGGCACCGCCGGTTTCCATCACCAGCGCGCCCGCCTGCAGGAACAAGGGCGTCCAGCCAGGGTCGGTGCCGCGGCAGACCAGCACCTCGCCACGCTCCAGCTTGACCCCCGCCGGGTGCAGGACCACCCGAACGCGCCCCTCATGGGTGCCGGCAGAGACCGGCAGACCGCTCAGCACGCCGTCGCGCTCGTCGGTCCGAACACCGAAGATCGCCTCCCCGTCCGAGGTCATGAGCCGCGGCACGGCACGGCGGGTCTTTTCCCGCTCGTATGCGGCGCGGGCCTCGGCGGCCCTGTCACGCAGATCGCGCGCTTGATCCGCCTCCCATTCCAGCAGATCATCGAGGCGCAGGAAGAGCACGTCTTCGGCCGCGTCCAGCACATCCTTCGCCACCAGCTCCGCACCCGCGTCCAGCCAGATGCTGCGGGCAAGGGCAATCATGCGCGCGCCCTCGAACTTCGGCTGCTCGCGCAGGCCCGCCAACTCGCGATAGCAGCACAATTGCCAGGCGAAGACGCGCGCGCGAAGCCCGCCCTTGGCTGCGCGCACCCGCGTCACCAGATCGGCCATCGCCGCTTCGGCCTCGGCCTTCTGGCGGCCGAATTGCGCCTCCTGATCCGCGTCTTCGGGGGCCTCCATGTAGCTGCGGATCAGGTCGAGCACATAGGACGGATCCTCGGACCAGCGGGCTATGCCGGGATCGATCTCCCAGAGCGCGCGGTGGCCGAAACGGTTCAGGAAGGTCGCAACGCCGGGGTGATCGGCCGTGGGTTCCACGCCCTCGGCCTTGAACTGCCGTGCCAGCCGCCAGAGTGTCAGCCCCATTTCGGTGGTGATGTTGTGGGGCAAGGCGCGTTGCACGGGCGTGAACAGCGCCTCGTCGCCAAGCCAGTCGTGCACTTTCCGCTTCAAGGCGCCTTCGGCCATGAGACCCGGGTTCATCACCGCGACCGGGATGATCCAGATGATCGCGCCGCGGCGGCCCAGCACATCGCGGATGAAATCCACCCGCGCGCGCATGGTGGACAGACCCTGTGCTTCCTTCTCGATTTGCCGGATCGCGGCGTCGGTCTCGGCAAGCACCCGCAGCCGTGCCTTCTCGGGGTTGAGCGAGGCCATCAGCCCCCGCCAACCCAGCCGCGCCAGTAGCGGCCCCAGCCGCCACCAGAAACCGATGCCGCCCTTGCGCCCGATGATGCGGCTTCCCTCGCGGTCACGGAAGGCCAGCATCGCCTGCCCGGTTACAGGATCCTTGTCCGACGCCGCCTCGGCCAGTTGCGGCCAGCGGCCGGGCTTGCGCAGCATCGGCGTGATATCGGCAAAGAGCCGCCCTGCGCCCTCCTTCAACCAGGGCAGATCGCGTTCGGGCCGGCCGGTGGCGGCATGGGCGAAGCCACCGACGATGGCACGCCACCAGTCGATGCCAGCGGGGGTGAAGGGCTCCAGCATCTGCTGGGCATGGACGTTGAAGCAGAGGTAGAGCCGCAATCCGTCCTCGGGCGCCGGCAGGGGTTCGGGCAGCGGGAAGAGCGAGGTGATGGGGCGCGACTGCACCAGATAGATGCTCCCGCCTTCGATGGCCCATTCCAGATCCTGCGGGCTGTCGAAATACGCCTGCGCCTTGGCCCCCAACCGGGCCAGTTCGGCCACTTCCGTATCGCTCAGGCTGATCGCGCGACGCTTGTCCTCGGGCATGGGGCGGTTCACCGTGCCCTTCCCCTCGCGCAGCGTGATGACCTGCTTGTCGGACAGGTGGTGGTCCAGCACTCTGCCCGATGCGTCCAGCACCCAGTTGTCGGGGCTGACATCGCCGCCCACCACGGCCTCGCCCAGCCCGAACGAGGCCGACAGCAGCATCCGGTCGCGGCGATGGTCCAGCGGATTGGCGGTGAACAGCACGCCCGAGCGTTCGGCATCGATCATCCGCTGGACGACAACGGCGATACCGATATCGGTCGTGTCCAGCCCCACCCGCTTGCGATAGGACACAGCGCGCGGGTTCCACAGCGAGGCCCAGCAGCCGCGCACCGCCTCGGCCACGGCCTCGTTCCCCTCGATGTTGAGAAAACTGTCATGCTGGCCCGCGAAGCTGGCACCCGGCAGGTCCTCTGCCGTGGCGGATGAGCGCACCACCACCAGCCCCGCACCGATCCCGGCATAGGCGGTGGCGATGGCGTCGGACACATGCGGGGGAATGCTGCCCGCCAGAAACCGGTCCTTCAGCGCCTGTGCCGCGGCGGCCAGTCCGGCGGGGTCATCGCCGGGCACATCCTCGACAAGCTGACGCACCGGTTCGGCAAGGTCGTTATGGGCGACAAAGTCGCGATAGGCCTGCGTCAGAACCGCAAAACCCTCGGGCACCGGCAGCCCGGCCCCCAGCATCGCCCCAAGGCTTGCTCCCTTGCCCCCGGCCAGCGGCAGATCGGCGCTGCCGAGGACATCGAGATTTGCGGTCAGATCGGTTGGATCGATCGTCATGTTTCTTGCCCCCATAATCGGACATGGCCCGGGCAGTCGCCTGAATGGGTATGCGGGCACCATGTGTGTTTCTGCGAGATGAGATATGATTTCACGGATGCCGCGGCCCCGCCTTGACTTGCCTCAAAAGCCTGTCACATCTCGACCGCTTGCCGCGGAAGCCTTATCCTGGCGGGATGGAGCAGCCAAAGGACGCAAGCGCAGGACATGTCGGATATCCGACGGATCCGGACGTTCCGTCGGGAAAAACCGATGGCATTGCCATCGATCCGCGGGTCGAACGGACCCGCCGTGCGATTTGGCAGGCCGTGCTCGACCTTGCCCGCGAGGCGGGGTTCCACAACGTGACCGTCG
>JAFIEN010000380.1 GCA_020832515.1 Rubellimicrobium sp.
TTCACGGCGAACGTCTTGGCTCCGGCGAAGGCAGCGTGGTTCGTCGAACTGAGGGCGATGCTGACCTGAACCAGTGGCGGTTCGAGGGACACCGAGGAGAAGGAATTGGCCGTAAACCCCAGCGGGGCGCCCGATGGGTCGCGTGTGGTCACCACTGTCACGCCCGTCAGGAAGGTGCCGAATGCATCGCGCAACCGGCGGCGGGGATCGGAGACTTCCGTCATGTCGGTACGCTTTCCGCAGGAACCGGCACCGCAAGCCAGTCCGCAAGCGCCGCTGTGATGCGTTCCGGTGCTGTCAGATTGACCATGTGGCGGTGGCCGTCGATGACCAGCGCACGGCCCTGCGGGGCGGTCGCAGCAATGGCGCGTGCCATGTCGGTGGTTGAATTCGGGTCGCCGGCCCCGGTCAGCACCAGAACCGGACAAGCAAGGCACCCCACCTGATCCGCATAGGTCGCGTCGCCGTCTGCGAAGGCGCGATAGGCCGCCGCGTAACCGTGCGGGTCGGTGTCCGACAGCCATCGGCCCACCTTCTGCCTGACGGCCTCCTCACCAGGGCCAAACCAACGTGACAGGGGAGCCGCCACATCGACGCGGCCCGCCTCCAGCGCATCGGCGCGCGCCTTGACGGCGGAACGGGCGGCGGCGTTGCGGCGATGAACAACGTTCAGAAGGGCAAAGCGCCGCACCAGAGCGGGGTGATCGACCGCAAGCCCCAAGGCGATCAGGGCACCCATCGAATGCCCCGCAATGCTGGCCGATCCGCTTACCAGTTCCGACATGACGCGCGCAGCCCACTTCACATAGGCTTGGAGGTCCGGCCTTCCGGTCAGCGGATCGGTGCCGCCGTGTCCAGGCAGGTCCAGGGCCAGCACACGGCGGTCCCGCGCCAATCCGTCGATCTGCGGGCCCCATGCCTCGGCGCACAGTCCGACGCCGTGAAGAAGCACCAGCGGCGCGCCGTGTCCTGCCTCAATCATGCGGACAGCCGAGCCGTCAGACAGCCGCAGGGTTCGCGACATCATGCCCAAGGTCCTTCAGGTCCTGATACCGGTCGCCGATCCTGTGATGTGGACGCCCTCCGATGGATGCACCCAAGGCGACCACGATCTCGTTGGCGGCGGGGGCGTCGGGGATCGCGAAATGGATGGTGAGGTAATGCGACCGGCGGCCTTCGTCGTTCTTGTCCATGAGCGGGATCATCACCGGCGCATTCGCACCGCCCCGCGTGTTGCAGAAGGACAGGTAGGATTTCGCACCTACCGCCTGCCGGTAGTGGTTGCCGAACCGCAGCGTGTGGATGAGCGCCGAGGCATGCTCGATCTCGCCATCCAGCCCGACCACGGCCGATTTTCCGTAGCCTTCGACCACCTCGCCCGATCCGGCCTGTTTCAGGATCATGTCGGTAAGCAGGGCCCCCAGTTCCGGTGCGGTGGCGTGGATCTCCGGCTTGAGGTCGTCGACGAAACCGCGTCCCGCCCACGGGTTCCGCAGGACCGCGGCCGCCGCGATCAGCACGAGCGGTCGGGGTGCCGCGCGGCCGCCTTCGACCAGAGTGGTTTCAACATGCAGTAGGGTCTTGCGGACATTTGCAGACATCGGATTCCCCAGGCTCGGCTTCGGTATGTTGGTATACCATAAGACGGCATGTCAATCCTGATTGCAGAACCGCCTCCGTTTCCCCTAATGTCGGGCATGACCATGACCAAGACTGATGACCTGAAGATCGAGCGCGTCCCGCAGACCCTGCGGACGATGGTCCTTGACCGGATGCGTGGCGCGATCCTGTCCGGACGCTTCCAGTCGGGTGAGCGGCTGATTGAACGCAGCCTGTGCGATCAGCTTGGCGTGTCGCGCTCGGTCGTGCGCGAGGTGATCCGCTACCTTGAGGCCGAGGGACTTGTCGAAACGCTGCCCAACAGGGGGCCGATTGTGGCGCGTATGGACTGGCCGACTGCACGGCAGATCTACGACATCCGCCTGTTGCTGGAACAGAGCGCGGCCCGCGCCTGCGCCCTGCGGATTGACGATGTCACGCGGGCGCAGTTGCGCCTTGCTCTTGCCGGCATCGCCGCTGCCTCGACCGAGGGACAGGCCGAACCGGCGCTGTTTCAGGCGACGACTCGGTTTTACGAATGCATCTTTATGGCGGCAGGCCACGTCATCGCATGGGAGACGGTCCAGAGGCTGGATGGGCGGATCAGCCGTCTGCGCGCCCTGACCCTTTTGACAACCGACCGAAGCGTATCGGGCCTTGCCCGGATGACGCAGATCTGTGAGGCGATATGCTCGGGTGACCAAGGTGCGGCAGCTCAGGCAGTGCGAGGTCACCTCGATGAAGCCGCCGAGATCGCCCGGCGGATACTGGAACAGGAAGAGGCCAGGAAATCGGTCTGACCGTCGCGCGACAACCAAGGTGAGACAGGCTGGGATTGTCCAGAAACTGCTACGAGTGTCTGGCTCACTTCCCGGACCTTTCGCTCGAAGGCGGTTTGGCCCTGGAACCCAGGCGCTGATTGCCACCTGACGCGGCTTGAGGTGCCCCTATTTCTGTAGATGCATTGCCCATCGTGGTGGAGTAAAACCTGTCGATGCCGCATTACCCGCGCCTGCACCGGCGCGTTCGGGCGGATCGACCGCGGCGGCAACCGCGATGATATCCGCAGGTCGTTCGCAGCCTTGGCATTTTCTGCCGCAGCCCCCCCGCAGACCGGACCTGCTCAAACCGAATAACATCGGACAACTTCCGAGATTGGGCATCTCTAGCAGGCTGCTGAAATAGTCCCATCTCGACAGTGGTTTGAGAACATGATTCATCCTCGTTTCGGTGACGGCGGGGTTGGTCATGCGCGGTGCGGACGAGACGAGCGGGTCGCTGTTCAGCTATGTCGATCTGGAAGAGCGCATCCCGGCGCGGCATCCGCTGCGGAAGATCCGGCAGGTGGTGAAGTGAGCCATCGAAGGCGCCATTGATGAAATGGATGGCTCCCGCTTCCGGCATCGCAATGTGCCATATTGGGTGCTGTGAGCATCGCCAATAAAGGGAGCCATCCATGGACAACAGTACCACACTCGGGATCGATTTAGCGAAATCTGTTTTTCAACTGCACGGTGTCGGCGCAGACGGGCGGGTGCTGCTGCGCCGCCAGTTGCGGCGCAGTCAGATGCTGGAGTTCTGTCAGCGCCTGCCACCCTGCCTGATCGGCATGGAAGCCTGCGCCAGCGCGCATTACTGGGCGCGCGAACTGGCCAAATTCGGCCATGAGGTCCGGCTGATGCAGCCCAGTTACGTCAAGGGCTATGTCAAGCGCGGCAAGACTGATGCTGCCGATGCCGCTGCGATTTGTGAGGCGGTGTCACGCCCGTCCATGCGGTTTGTTCCCGTGAAGAGTGAAGAGACACAGGCGCTTCTGATGACCCACAAGGCACGAGAATTTCTGGTGTGCCAGCAAACGCAAATCGTCAATGCCATGCGTGCGCATCTGGGTGAGTTCGGGATCGTGGTGCCAAAGGGCATCCACAACGTCGAGCGGCTGATCATGGCTTGTGAGCAGGCGAACCTGCCCGCACCGGCGCACAAGGCCCTGAGCCTGCTCGCCGATCAACTCGTCGATACACAGAAGAAGATCGAGGCCCTGACAGCAGACATTCGCGCAGACGCCAAGGCAAATGAGGCCGCGCAGCGCCTGCAGACGATCCCCGGCATCGGCCCGATTACCGTAAGCGTTGCCTGAGCCCCACCTTCCGGCCTTTGCCCTGATTGCCGCATTGGA
>JAFIEN010000381.1 GCA_020832515.1 Rubellimicrobium sp.
GTGGTCAAGGCAATGCTCGCGCGTGGCCATCGTGACATCGGGATGACTCGCTCGATCCGGGTGTCGATCACATCGTCCTTGCCAAGGTCCGCAAGATCCGGCCTGCCCGGACAGGCTGGGGTACCATCGCCTCGAACGGGTTGTGAGCCATGGTGGTCGACGCCTTCCGCCAGCGCAGCGACCGCATCAAGGGCGAGTTTGACGCGCTGCAGGCCATCGGCGCCTGCACGGGTTCCATGACAACCGTGTTGTTGATGGGCGTCCGTCGCAGCGGCACAGTGCCACGCCGCAGATCGCCAGATCCGAGGAAAGGTCGCGCCCGGGCGCCATATCCCGTCGCAGCCCCCAGCCGGACCGCATCGGGGAACAGATGGGCAATCTCGAGGAGCGCTGGCCCGTCGAGCGCAGACAGGCCCCAGGGCCCGGGGTAGAAACTTTCGCTTGGCAGGCCGTTGCCCCAGATCACCTGATGGCTTTCGAACATCAGGTGGACATAGGTCACCGATCTGACCCCCTTGGCGATGCGCACCTTGCCGCCCGGCAGGCGCGCCAGATGGGTCGCCCGAACAAGCGCCTCGTCCGCGCCCCGGCCGACCAGCATCCCGTGCTGGGGCGAGACGAGCAGCCGCCTTTCCTGACCAAGCGCGCCGGGCTCAAGGAGAACGGGGCGCAGGTCGGGCCGCAGCGCCAGATCGGCGGCATCCAGGCGGGGAATCCCCACCCAGACCAGCGGCTGCGGGCCATTGTCGCGCGTCAGGACAGGATCGCCGGGGCGCAAGCCCTCGATCGGGACCTCGCCGCCCGGTGTCAGGACCAGCGTGCCGGTGGTGAAGCACGGGATCCCGGCCGCGAATTTCTGGCCTGCCGTCTGCATCTGCGAGGGCGACACCCCAAGCAGAACGATCGTCTCGCCTTCGGGGAACGTCAGCAGCGCGTTGCCGTTGCCGTCGTCGCCGACCGTCACATCCCAGGCCGTCACCGGATTGCCATCGAGCGTGCGCAATTCGCTCACATCCAGCTGGTCATCGTATTTTCCGTCGCCGTCCGTATCCGTCAGGCTGAAATCGGTGACCACGTCGGCACCGCCGAAGCGCTCGAATCCGAACGTGTCATTGCCACTGCCGCCGGTCAGTGTGTCATTGCCGGCCCCGCCCCGAAGCGTATCGTTGCCATCACCGCCGAACAGCATGTCATCCCCCGCGCCGCCGAACAGCGTGTCATCGCCGCCGCCGCCGGCGATGCTGTCATTCAGCCCGCCGGCGCCATAGTTCACCGTCTGGTTCGACGCCCCCTCGATCAGATCGAGGTAATTGCCGTCCTGATCACGCAAGACCCAGTTGTGGTTTTCGTAGGTCGGTTGGACAAAGGTCCCGCCCGGCTGAATCGTGCCGTAAGGCTTCGGTGTTCCGCTTGCGTCGATCCACCACAGCTCGATCGGGCCATCGGCGCTGTTGACAACCGTCAGAACCGTCGCCGGACCATTGGAGAGCGAGGCGTGGTTGGCCGGGTCGAGGGCGATGCTGTCGCCGTAGACAAGATCGTCGCCCGCGCCCGCCAGAACGGTGTCGTTTCCTGCGCCGGCAGCGATCACATCGTTGTTCGATCCGTCGGGGGCATCGTTGTTGTCGACCACGTCGCCGTCGGGATCACCGGTGTAGCTCGCGTCGATCAGGTCGTCGCCACTGGTGCCTTCAACCGTGCCATTTGACATTACCGATACCCCCGGACCTGATTACCGCACTCGAGTTGCAAGGTCGCCTGAGCCGGCCGCAATCGCATCGCAGGTCAATCCGGCCGAAGGTGTGACATCCTGAAATCTTGTCGCCCGTCCCGGTCATCTGTTGGCTTCAACGCTGTCGTCCGGCCCACCAGGGATGCCCATGTCATCTGTCCTGGCGGAACTCGCCGAAGGAGTGACTTGGACCGAAGGTTGTGAAGATGGGGTGAAGATGCTCGCTCTCGGCGGCATCAAAGGTGTCGGAAGCAATCGGAAACTCATTAAAGTTTGAGGTTTTCACCGGACAAGCCTGGGGATGGCCGGCAGGTCGGTGGCGATCAGCGCATCAAGACGCCAGAGCGGAACCGGCAATTCCTGCGCCTTGGCCGTCAACAGGGCATGGGGGGCAAGCAACGGCAGGATCAGCACCTGCCTGCGCTTCGGGTGACGAAGCGCGAACTGTAGCGCCAGCGCCCCTGCCCGCCCGTCGCATGGGCGACAGGGCCGACACCTGTCTGGATCATGCGCGCGCTGAGCGCAAGCGGCGCATCGATGGCCCGCATGTCGCGCCGATACCGCCGGCGTGCGAAGCCAGCGCGGCGCCGATGACCAGAAGCAGGGTCCACCGCGGGCGCCAGCTTCGCATGGCTCAGCCCATTCCGCCGAAGGCCAGACCCCAACGCAGGAACAGCGCCCCCGTCGCGGCAAGCACAAGCGCGAAACCTGTATGATGGAGCCGCCGCCACAGGCTCCAGCCCGGCGCCCGCCAGACAAGGACCAGCGACACGAGGACCAGTGCCGCCAGCACCGCCAGGACATCGGCCAGCACCAGCACGGCGACCACGGTGGGCTGCGGATGGTCGAACATGAATTCCATGCCCAGCTGCATCGCCGACATCGCCGCCAATCCCGTCGCGAGGACCAGTGTCCAGACCGCACCCGCCGCCACGACGCCCAGACCGACCGCCAGCGTCCCTGCGCGGTTGCCGCCCTTCAGCCCGTGCCGCCAGATCAAGCCGACAAGCATGGTCAGCGCCAGCAGCGCCGACAGGCCGAAACCCGCCAGCGCCAGCGTCGGATCGTTGGCCAGCCGCACCCGCTCATAGGTCATCACGCCCATGCCATCCATCAGCCGCACAACCTGCCCCGCGTCATCCCGGATCGCCATGATCCGTTCACCATGGGGTTCCTGCCACAGATCAGGTGCGACGGGGTCATACCGGACCAACGCCCCCAGCCGGATCGAGTATGCAAGGATCGCGCCATCCGGCAGGGCCTGCACAGGCATCTGCTGCGCAAGCGCCTGCATCGGCCCCGTAAAGGTCCGCCGGTTGGCGAGATAGCGCCCCGCCGCCTCGGCCGCGCGGGCCAACGCATCGGGCACGGGCTGGGCGGGCGCATGGCTCAGACCCGCCTCGGCGGCCAGATGGGCGAGGATCAGATCGGGGCCGAGAAAGGGCAGGCTCGCCCCGGCCCCGCCATTTTGCGAGATGAACACGCCCACCCCGATCTCGGGGACGAATGCAAGGTTCGAGACGAATTCGTTGAGCCCGCCGGCATGGCCATAGACCATCGTCCCGAACAGGGGTCGTGCCTGAAAGCCATGCGACATGTCCGAGGCTTCGGCCAGATCGTCGAACAGCCGCGTGCGCATCCGCGCCATGGTCTCGGGTTGCAGCAGCCGCACGCCATCAAGTTCCCCGTCCCCCATCAGGAACCGCAGGAAGCGGCCCATGTCGGCCGCGGTGCTGGCCATGCTGCCGGCCGGGCCGAAGCTGCCGATATCGACACGAAAGGCCGGATGGTTGACCCCGCCCTGCACCCGGTAGCTGCGCGACAGCGGCGGCTGGCCGGGGCGCGCGGTGCCCTCGCTGTAGGTCGTGTCGGCCATGCCCAGCGGGCCAAGGATCCGGGTCTGCAGGAAGTCCTCGAACGGAATGCCTGCCGCATCCTCGACAACCTGTCCCGCCAGCGCCACGCCCCAGTTCGAATAGGCCGTTACCGACCCGCGCGGAAAGACCTGCGCAGGCGCACTGGCCGCCAGCGCCTGCGGGCGGG
>JAFIEN010000382.1 GCA_020832515.1 Rubellimicrobium sp.
GCGCGAGGGCGCGTTCCACGGGCTGATGCTTGCCACGCTCGCCGCCGTCCTGCTCCTGGTGCAGGCGGGCACGCTGGCCGCACTCGTCCTGTCCTTCGCCGCCGTGGGCCTTGGCCTGCGCAAGCTGCTCCTCTTCTACCCGGACCGGCCCGAGGCACGCCGCGCCGCCGCCAAATTCACGCTGGTCTGGGGCGCGGGGGACCTTGCCCTTGCCGGGGCCGCGGTCCTTTTCTGGACCACGTTCCAGAGCGCCGATCTCTATGTCATCTCGGCCGTCGCCGCCGCGCAGGGCCTGCCCTTCGCTGCGCAGATCGCCGTCGGGCTGATCGTGCTGACCGCGCTGTTCAAGACCGCCGCCCTGCCGCTGCATGGCTGGCTGACCGAGGTGATGGAGGCCCCGACCCCCGTCTCGGCCCTGCTGCATGCCGGGATCATCAATGCGGGCGGGTTCCTGCTGATCCGGCTGGCCGATGTCGTGCAGGCCAGCCCCGGCGCGATGGCCGCACTGGTCAGCCTGGGCGGGCTGACCGCGCTGTTCGGGGCGGTGGTGATGCTGACGCAAAGCGCGGTCAAGACGGCGCTGGCTTGGTCCACGGTCAGCCAGATGGGCTTCATGCTGCTGCAATGCGGGCTGGGGCTGTGGCCGCTGGCGCTGCTGCATATCGTGGCGCATTCGCTGTACAAGGCACATGCCTTCCTTGGCTCGGGCGGGGCGGTGGTCGCGGTCAACGCGATCCGCAAGCCGGGGCCGGTCGCAGTGCCGGGCCTGCGCGCGGTGGGGCGGTCCTTTGGCCTGGCGCTGGTGCTGTACGCGGTGGTCGCGGGGCTGTTCGCGCTGGTCCTTGGCGCGAAATCGGCCCAGGCGCTGGCGCTTGGCACGATCCTGATCTTTGGCGTGGCCTATCTGGTGGCCCAGGGCCTGGCGGATGCGGCACCCCGGGCACTGACCCGGCGCACGCTGGCCGCCTCGGGTGCGGCGGCGGTGGCCTATTTCGGCTTCCACGCGCTGGCCGGCGCGATCTGGGGCGGGCTCGTGCCCAAGGTCCCGGTGGCGGGCGCACTGGAATGGGCGCTGATCGTGCTGGCCGTCACCTCGTTCGGGCTGGTGGCGCTGGCGCAGGCGCTGTTCCCGCATTGGGCGCATCACCCGGCCGCCGCCGGCCTCAGGGTGCATCTGACCAACGGCCTTTACCTCAACGCCACGCTTGACCGGCTGATCGGCGGCTTTCGCGCCGCGCGCCCGGGCCAGGCGGCGCACAAGACGACCTGACCCCCTGATCCAGCGGAGGCCACCATGTTCCTCAAGTCCCCCGACATCGCCCCCGCCCGCGTCACGGGCCTGCTGACCGCCGCCGAGGCTGCAGTGCGGGCCATCCCGCCCGCCTTTCCGCTGGATGCGACCGTGGCCGTCAACCCCTTCCTCGGCCAGACGGACGAGGATCTGGCCACCTGCGCCGCCCGCCTTGCCCGCGTCGGCGGCATCTCGATCCTGCGCCCCCGGCCCGAGCTTGCGGCCCAGGTCGCCGACGGGCGCATCACCGACGACGATCTGGCCGCCGCACTTCTGGCCAGCACATCGCCGCTCAAGCCCCACGACCTTGCGCTTCTGAAGGCCAAGCTGGCCACCCCCTCGGCCGAAGCGCGCGCCCTGCCGACGCTGGCCGATCTGGCCGCCCGCGCGACCGGAACCGACTGGCCCGCAGTGATCACCCGCAGCTTCGGCCTCTGGGCCGGGGGGCAGTTCGACCGGGGGCAGGCCCTCTGGACGCCCGCGCCGGGCAAGCCCGCCTTCACCGCCTGGCGCGAATGGGCGACCCATGACCTTGTGCCCGAAATCGCGGGGCTGACCGGCTTTTGCGCCCATGTCGCCGCCGCCCCCGACACGCCCGAACGCGCCATCCTGCGCGCGGCCGAGCGGCTTGGCATCGGCATGGCCGCGGCCGAGACCGCCTTCCATCGCCTGCTGATGGACCTTGGCGGCTGGGCCCAGCATGCCCGCTGGCGTCTGTGGGAGGCCGAGCTTGCCGGCGACACCGACCCGACGCTCAGCGATCTGCTTGCCATCCGGCTGATCTGGGAAGAGGCGCTTCTGGAGCATGTCCCCGCGATCGCCGCCGACTGGGCACAGACGGTCGAGGCGCATGCCGCCCCGGTCGAGCCGACGCCCGATCAGGCGCTGGACGCCATCCTGCAGGATGCCGCCGAACGTGCGCACCAGCGCCGCCTTGCCACCGGCTTTACCGGCATCCGCGCCCGCACCGAACGGCCCGCGCTGCAGGCCGCCTTCTGCATCGACGTCCGCTCGGAAGTCTTCCGCCGCGCGCTGGAAAGCCTCGATCCGAGGATCGAGACCAAAGGCTTTGCCGGGTTCTTCGGCCTGCCCGTCGCCCACCGCCCGCATGGCACGGACGAGGTGCAAAGCCACCTTCCCGTGCTGCTAACGCCCGGCCTGAACGCCACCAGCCACACCGCGCCCGCCACCGAAGAGGCGACCCGGATCGAAGCCCGCGCCGCCCGCGCCTGGGGCCGGTTCCGGCAGGCTGCCGTGTCGTCCTTCGCCTTTGTCGAGGCGGCGGGGCCTGCCTATGCCGTCAAGCTGGTCAAGGATGCGTTGGGTCTGGCGGACAAGGACAAGACCGATCCCCCGCCCCGCTTCGACGCGGCGATCCCGCCCGAGGCCAAGGCCGCGACCGCCGCCGCCGTGCTGCGCGCGATGAGCCTGTCGACGGATCACGCGCCGCTGATCCTGCTTCTGGGGCATGGCGCGCATGTGACGAACAATCCCCATGAAAGCGCCTATCACTGCGGCGCCTGCGGCGGACGGACCGGGGCCGTCTCGGCCCGGCTGCTCGCGGGGCTTCTCAACGATCCCGAGACCCGTGCCAGCCTGCCCGCCCAGGGCATCACGCTGCCCGAGGATACGGTTTTCGTCGCCGGGCTGCATGACACGACGACCGACCGGATCACGCTTTTCGACGCCGCCCCCGACACCCCGGGCCTGTCCGAGACGCACAACTGGCTGGCCCGCGCGGGCGCGCTGGCCCGGACCGAGCGCGCCCTGACCCTGCCCGGCGCCACCCCGACGACGGTTGCCGCACGCGCGCGCGACTGGGCCGAGGTGCGCCCCGAATGGGGCCTTGCCGGCTGCGCGGCCTTCGTCGCCGCTCCGCGCGGGGCGACCGCCGGGGTCGATCTGGGGGGGCGGGCGTTCCTGCATGATTACGACTGGCAGGCGGATGAGGGGTTCGGGACGCTCGAACTGATCCTGACCGCGCCGGTCGTGGTCGCCAGCTGGATCAGCCTGCAGTACTACGGATCAAGCGTGGCGCCCGCGATGTTCGGCGGGGGCAACAAGCTGATCCACAACGTGACCGGCGGGATCGGGGTGGTGCAGGGCAACGGCGGCGTGCTGCGGCCGGGCCTGCCGTGGCAATCGGTGCATGACGGCGCGGCGCTGCGCCACGAGCCGCTGCGGCTGACGGTGATGATCGAGGCCCCCCGCGCCGCGATCGCCGACATCCTGGGGCGGCACGAGGGCGTGCGGGCGCTGTTCGACAACGGCTGGCTGCATCTTCTGGTGCTGGATCAGGGGCGGGTGGCCGCGCGCTATCGCCCCGGCCTGCGCTGGGAAGGGATTGCCGCGCAGGCCTGCGCTGCCTGAGCAGGGGTGCGGGGGGCTCTGCCCCCCGGAGTAATTTGGCCAAAAAGCAAAGGGGAAATGGGCGGGGGGGGGGGGGGGGGGGGTGTCGGGGTGGGGGGG
>JAFIEN010000459.1 GCA_020832515.1 Rubellimicrobium sp.
GGGCCGGGGGGGCCGGGCGGGCGGGGCGGGAGGGGCGGGCGGGGGGGCACGGGGGGGCCCGGCGGTCCGGGCGGCACGGGCGGTACCGGCGGCACGGGCGGGACCGGCGTCACGGGCGGATCGACCGGATCAACCGGCACGGGGCGCAGTTGCGAGCTCAGCACCCAGTCCTCGCCCATCGGGCGCAGCACATAGCCGAAAGCCCCGCCGATCAGCGCCCGTTCGCCCTGGGACGTGGTGAAATCCCACGATCCCAGGGCAAACGCATCGGCTGTCGAGCTGCCCGCGACATCGACCACGACGATGCCATTCACCGTCTGCCCGCCGGTGCCACCGGCATTGGTCACGAAAAGCGCCGTCTCTCCGGTCACGTCGCCGCCCACGACCAGAACGTCGCTGGCCGAACTGTCGTCGCCCAGCACCGTGTCGATCAGAAGGCTGCCGCCCGCGCCTGAATAGTCGCCGGTCACGGTCAGGACATCCGTCGCCACCCCGTTGCGCATCGAGATGATGCCGGCATTCTGCAGGCTGCCTGCCACAGCCGACATGCCCAAGACGCCCAGGCTGCCGGCGGCGGCAATGTCGAACAGCCCCGTCCCCGCGGGATCCATCACGAAGGCCGCATCCTGCAGCACCAGCCCGCCGGCCCGCAATTCGGCTGCAAGGAACCCGCCGTCGGACTGGGTATTGGTCAACGTCCAGTCGGACGCGCCGTCCTTCAGGAAGGTCTCGAACCCCAGGATCGCGTCGGGACCGGCCGCATCGCCCAGCTGCGCCAGATCCAGCGCCGAGGCCCCCGTGCCGGTCAGTTCCAGCTGGTCCCCGACCCCGGCCGACCCCAGCGCCTGACCGTCCAGCCCCCAACCCGGCCGCAAGGCAAGCGTCGCATCGCCATCGACCCCGGTCATGTCGATGGCGGTCCCGCTCCCGCCGCTCACCAACCCCGCAATATCGACCCGCGCGTCATTCGCCGACAGCGCAAGGATCCCCGTCGACATACCCCCCACGACCTCGCCGGTCGTCGTGATGACAAGCGCGCCCGTCCCGTAGTTGCCGGCGTTGATGCCGCGAAAGCCGCCGGTGACGCCGCCGGCCTCGATCGTGAGGTCGGTGCCCGAGTTGAGCGCGAAGATACCGGTGCTTTTCGACCCCGTCCCCGTCACATCGCCCGTGGCGGTGATGCCGAGCGCGCCCGTCCCGTAGTTGCGCGCGTAGATCCCGAGAAAGCCCCCGCTGGTGCCCGCGGTCGAGATCGCAAGACCGGTGCCGCTGTCGGAGTTGAGCGCGAAGATACCGGTGTTGCCCGTCGCCGTCACATGCCCCGTCGCAGTGATGCCGAGCGCGCCGCTGCCATAGTTGCGTGCGACAATCCCGACAGAACCCCCCGTGACGCTGTCGGTCGAAATCGTGAGGGCGGTTCCGGTATCGGAGTTGCGCGCGTAGATGCCGCTGTAACCCGTTCCGACGACATCGCCCGTCGTCGTGATGCTCAATGCGCCGCTGCCGGCATTGCCCGCGGCGATTGCATCTCTTACCCCGGTGACGTTGGCTGCCAGGATCGTGAGGTCGGTGCCGCTCGCAAGGTTTTGCGCCTCAATGCCGCGATTGTCCGTCCCCTCTACATCGCCCGTCGCCGTGATGTTGAGCGCGCCACTGCCCGCATTGATCGCGAAAATCCCGTTATAGCCCCCGGTGACGCTTGCCGCCGAGATAGTGAGGTCGGTGCCGTCGTTGCGGGCGTAAATGCCGGTGTTGCCCGTCGGCGCGGCCACATCGCCCGTTGCCGTGACGCTCAGTGCGCCGCTGCCATAGTTGAGGGCGCGGATGCCAAACGAGGACCCTGTGATCCCGGCAGCCGAGATCGTAAGGTCGGTGCCGTAGTTGCGTGCAGTGATGCCGATGGAACTGGTTCCAACCACATCGCCCGTTGCCGTGATGTTGAGCGCGCCGCTGCCCTCGTTGCGCGCTACGATGCCGTCCGCACCCCCGGTAACGGCCGCGGCCAGGATCGTGACGTCAGTGCCGGAAACCGAGTTTTCCGCATCAATACCTCTGCTCGACGTTCCCACCACATCACCCGTCGCAGTGATGCCAAGCGCGCCCGTGCCGTAGTTGGCAGCGCGGATGCCGTAAGTGCCTCCGGTGACGCCTGCGGCCGAGATCGTGAGGCTTGTGCCGTTGCTAAGCGCGTAGATGCCGGCATTGCTCGTCCCCGTCACATCGCCCGTCGCGATGATGCTCAGCGCGCCGCTGTCGATGTTGCGCGCGTCGATGCCGCGATAGCCCCCGGTGACGCTTGCCGCCGAAATGCTGAGGTTGGTGCCGTAGTTGCGGGCGAAGATGCCGGTGTTGCTTGTCCCCTGCACGTCGCCCGTCGCGGTGATACCGAGCGCGCCGGTGCCATAGTTGGCAGCGCGAATGCCGTCCGTGCCCCCGGTGACGCCCGCCGCCCAGATCGTGAGGGCGGTCCCTTGTCTTACGTAATTGTTGTTGATGCCGTTGCGGGCATCGATGCCGATGCCATTGGTCCCCGTCACATTGCCCGTCGCCGTGATGCTCAGCGCTTCCCTGCCATCGTTGAGGGCGCGGATGCCGTCGGTGCCCCCGGTGACGTCTGCGGCCGAGATCGTGAGGGCAGTGCCAGGAAAGCTGTTGAAGGCATAGATGCCAAGGAGACCGGTTCCCACCACATCGCCCGTCGCCGTGACGCTGACCGCGCCGTCGCCGAAGTTGCGCGCGTCGATGCCGCGTTGGCCCCCTGAGACGCCGGCGGCCGAGATGGTGAGGTCGGTGCTATTGGTGCGCGCGTAGATGCCGGTGTTGCTTGTCCCCGTCACATCGCCCGTCGCCGTGATGCTGACCGCGCCGTTGCTGCCATAGTTGCGCGCGTCGATGCCCCGCTGGCCCCCTGAGACGCCCGCGACCGAAATGGTGAGGGCGGCGCCCGCACCGTAGTGGAGCGCGAAGATGCCGGTGTTGCTCGTCCCCGTCACATCACCCGTCGCCGTGATGCTCAGCGCGCCGCCGTCGTAATTGCGCGCGTCGATGCCGCGTTGGCCCCCTGAGACACCTGCGGCCGAAATGGTGAGGCCGGCGCCAAAGTTGCGCGCGGAGATGCCGCGGCCAAGGGTTCCCACCACATCGCCCGTTGCGGTGATGCCGAGCGCGCCGGTGCCATCGTTGAGGGCGCGGATGCCGTCCGTGGCCCCGGTGACGCCGGCGGCCGAGATCGTGAGGTCGGTCCCTTGTCTTGGGTAATTGTCGTTGTTGCCGTTGCGGGCATCGATGCCTCGGCCATTGGTCCCCGTCACATCGCCCGTCGCCGTGATGCTCAGCGCTTCCCTGCCATCGTTGAGGGCGCGGATGCCGTCGGTGCCCCCGGTGACGTCTGCGGCCGAGATCGTGAGGGCAGTGCCAGGAAAGCTGTTGAAGGCATAGATGCCAAGGAGACCGGTTCCCACCACATCGCCCGTCGCCGTGACGCTGACCGCGCCGTCGCCGAAGTTGCGCGCGTCGATGCCGCGTTGGCCCCCTGAGACGCCGGCGGCCGAGATGGTGAGGTCGGTGCTATTGGTGCGCGCGTAGATGCCGGTGTTGCTTGTCCCCGTCACATCGCCCGTCGCCGTGATGCTGACCGCGCCGTTGCTGCCATAGTTGCGCGCGTCGATGCCCCGCTGGCCCCCTGAGACGCCCGCGACCGAAATGGTGAGGGCGGCGCCCGCACCGTAGTGGAGCGCGAAGATGCCGGTGTT
>JAFIEN010000383.1 GCA_020832515.1 Rubellimicrobium sp.
GGACTGGGGGGGGGGGCCACCGCACATGCAGACCATGACCCCCCTCATCGAGGCGCGCGGCATCCGCAAGGTCTATCCCGGCGGCACCGTGGCCAATGAAGACGTCTCGCTGACGGTGATGCCGGGCGAGGTCCATGCCGTCGTGGGCGAGAACGGGGCGGGCAAGTCCACGCTCATGAAGATCCTCTTCGGGATGGAACAGCCCACTGCCGGAAGCCTGCAGATGAACGGGCAGACGGTCGAATTCCCCAACCCCCGCGCCGCGATCGACGCGGGCGTGGGCATGGTGTTCCAGCATTTCTCGCTGGTGCCGACATTCTCGGTCTATGAGAACGTGGTTCTGGGCTCCGAGCCGCGCGCAGGTATCCGCTTTGACCGCGCCCGCGCGATTTCCGAGGTGAAGCGCCTGTCCGAGACCTTCCGCCTGCGCGTCGATCCGCTGCCGCCGGTCGAGGAGGTCTCGGTCGGCCAGCAGCAGCGGGTCGAGATCCTCAAGGCGCTCTATCGTGACGCGAAGCTGCTGATCCTGGACGAACCTACCGCCGTCCTTGCCCCGCAAGAGGTGGAAGAGTTGTTCACCGCCGTCCGGTCACTCGTGGCGCAGGGGCGGACGGTCATCTTCATCGCCCACAAGCTGCCCGAGGTCCTCGAGATATCCGACCGCATCACCGTCATGCGCGGCGGGCGCACGGTGGGCGAGGTGATGAAGCGCGACGTGACCGAGCAGAGCCTTGCCAACATGATGGTCGGGCGCGAGGTGGCGCTGCGGGTGGACCGCTCGCAGACGTCGGGTGATGTCCGCTGCAAGGTCGATGCGCTGCGGCTGGTGGGCGAGAATGGCGTGACCCTGGCCGAGGACCTGTCGCTGAGCGTGCATGGCGGCGAGATCCTGGGGCTGGTGGGCGTCGAGGGGAACGGGCAGGCGGAACTGCTTGAGGCCATCGCCGGCCTGCGCCCCGTGGCGGACGGCACGATCATCGTCGAGGGGCAGGAGATCGGGGCGCTTTCGGTGCTGGACCGGCGGGGGCTGGGCCTTGCCTCGATCCCCGAGGACCGCATCGCCGAAGGGTTGGCGGCTGGTGCGACGGTGGCGGAAAACCTTGTCGCCACACGGCTGGCCGATCCGCGCTTCGTGCGGCGGGGCATCCTTGACCTCAAGGCGATCTCGGGCTTTGCGCGCAACCTGATCGACCGTTTCTCGATCCGTGTGGGCGGCCCGGATTTCGCCGTGGGCACGCTGTCGGGGGGCAACATGCAGAAGGTGGTCGTGGCGCGCGAATTGGCCGAACAGCCGGGGGTGCTTCTGGTCAACCAGCCCACGCGCGGCGTGGATCTGGGGGCCACGCAATTCATCTGGAAGTCGATCACCGATGCGCGCGATGCGGGTGCTGCCGTGCTTCTGTCCTCGGCCGACCTGTCCGAGCTTCTGGCGCTGTCCGACCGGCTGGTCGTCTTCTACCGCGGCCGGATCGTCGCGGCCTTCCACAATTCCGAGGACCTGACGCCCGAAACGCTGGGCCGCTTCATGCTTGGCCTCGAGACGCAGGACGACCAGACGATGCGAAAGGCGCTGCGATGACAGCATCCCCGGCGAAGATGGAGGTCTTCCTCAAGGAGGCCGGCCGCGCGGTCGGCGCCGTTCTGGTGGCGCTGGGTGTGGCCTATCTGATCGTGCTGGCCACCTCGGAAGATCCGGGGCGGGCCTTCAACACACTTCTGACCGCGCCCATGTCGTCCAACCGGACGCGGGGCCTGTGGATCGACGATGTGGCCAAGCTGGCGCTGACGGGGCTGGCTTTCAGCCTTGTGTTTCAGGCACGCCAGTTTGCGCTGGGCGTGCAGGGGCAGGTCTATGTGGGGGGGCTTTGTGCCGCGATCGTGGCGCTGTCGCCCCTGGGCATCACGATCTGGGCGATCCCGCTCGGCATACTGGTCGCGATGGCGGCAGGCGCCGTCTACGGCTTCATCCCGGGCTATGCCAAGGCCCGCTTCGGCGCGTCCGAGATCGTGTCCTCGCTGATGCTGAACTATATCGCGATCCGGCTGGTGAACTACGCCATCCGCGCGCATCTGGCGCCACCCGGCTCGGGGCAGCTGAACTCGCCTCCCTTCCCGCCGCAGTCGGTCTTTCCCGCCATCGTGCCCGGCACCCGGTTCGATCTGGGCATCGTGATCGCGCTGGTCACGACCGCGGTGGTGTGGTTCCTGCTCTACCGCACCGCCTGGGGGCTGAAGCTGCGGCTGGTCGGGCACAATGCCGAATTCGCGGAATATGCCGGCATCCGGGCGAATTTCGTCATGGTCTCGGCCATGACGGTGGCCGGCGCCATCGGCGGGCTTCTGGGGGCGGTCTATGTACAGGGCCGCGCCTTCGGCAAGATCGCCATCGACTTTGACGGCAACCTTGCCTTCGAGGGGATCCTGATCGCCATCGTCGCCCGCTCGCGGCCGCTGGCCGTGCCCTTCGTTGCGCTGGCCTATGGCTACCTGCGGCAAGGGGCGCAGCTCATGGGCATCCGCACCGATGTCCCGGTCGAGATGATCGCGGTGGTGCAGGCGCTGGTGATCCTGCTCGTCGCCTCGCAATTCACGCTGCCGGGGCGGCGCTGGTTCGACCGGCTTCTGGGCCGGAAGGAGGCCGCGGCATGACGGATCTGATCATCACGGTCTTTTCGGCCACCTTCTTCGTCGCCGTGATCCGGGCCACCACGCCCTTGCTGTTTGCCACGATGGGCGGGCTGATCTCGGACCTTGGCGGAGCGCTGAACGTGGCACTCGAGGGGATGATGCTGATCGCCGCGCTGACGGCGGTGGTCGTGTCCGTGCACTTCCCCTGGTATGTTGCAGTTCTGGCGGGACTGGGGTCCGGGGCGCTTCTGGGTGCGCTCATGGGCTTTTTCCATCTGCGGATGAAGGCGGATGTCATCCTTGTGGGCTTTGCCGTGAACATCCTGGCCACGGGCGGCACGGTCTTTGCCCTGTCGCTGGCCACGGGCGGCGACAAGGGCACCTCGATCAACCTGCAGTCGAAGGCCGTGCCCGCAGTGAACCTGCCCTTCCTCGAGGCGATCCCCGTCGTCGGGCCGACGCTGCATGGGCTTTTCTCCGGCCATTCGATCCTGACCTGGCTGGCCTTCCTGTCGGTCTACGGGGTCTGGTTCTTCCTCTACCGGACCCCCTGGGGCCTCTGGTTGCGCGGGGTCGGCGAATACGCCGCCGCGCCCGAGGCGGCGGGGGTTCCGGTCAACCGTGTCAGGCTCTGGTCGCTGATCGCCTCGGGCGCCTTCGCGGGCGTGGGCGGGGCGCAGCTGGCGATGTTCAACTTCATCGGCTTTACCCGCGACATGACGGCTGGCCGCGGCTTCATCGCGCTGGGTGCCGTGCTGCTGGGCGCGCGCCATCCGGTGGGGGCGATGCTGGCGGCACTTCTGTTCGGCGCGTTCGAGGCGCTGTCCATCGTGATGCCGGGCCTGTTCGCGTGGATCCCGGGCGAGGTCATCCAGGTCATTCCCTTCGTCGTCACGGTGCTGGCGCTGATCCTGTTCTCGTACCGCGCCCAGCAGGCGCGGGCGACCCGGGTGCCGAAGCGCGGCTAGGCGTGGGGCGGGGGCGTGCGGGGGCTGGACGCGACACGGCGCGTCTGCCAAGCACAGGCTGTTCCCCGCGCCGCCAAAGGACCCCGCCCCGGTGAGCCATGTCGTCTTCGAGATCGCCGCCGATCCGCCACCGCGCCTTGACAAGGCGCT
>JAFIEN010000384.1 GCA_020832515.1 Rubellimicrobium sp.
CTGGTTCTTCGGGGCCTTCGTCATCGCCATCGCCGGGCGTCAATCGGGGTCGATCCGCGCAGCCGCCCGCACCCGGCAGCCGGTCCTCCAGATCGTCCGGGGCGCGCTCCTGTCGGTGCAGATCTGCGTGATGGTGCTGGCCTTCACCTTGCTGGGCCTTGTCGAAAGCCATGCCGTCTTCGCCTCGTACCCGCTGCTTGTCGCCGCCCTTTCGGGCCCCGTCCTGGGCGAGACGGTGGGCTGGCGGCGCTGGGCGGCCATCGGGGCGGGAATGGTTGGCCTTCTGGTCATCCTGCAGCCGGGGGCGGGCGTGTTCCGGCTCGAGGCGCTGATCCCGCTGACGGCAGCCTTCATGTTCGCGCTCTACAGCCTGCTGACGCGCTATGCCGCGCGGGCCGACGATGCGGCGACCAGCTTCTTCTGGACGGGGACGACCGGGGCCGTGGTGATGACCGCCGTGGGCATTTGGCACTGGGAGGCGATGACCCCGTTCGACGCGGGGCTCATGGCGCTCTTGTGCATCACCGGGTCGGCAGGGCACTGGCTGCTGATCCGCGCCTATGAGGTGGCCGAGGCCAGCGCGATCCAGCCCTTCGCCTATTTCCAGATGGTCTTCACCATGATCATCGGCCTGACGGTTTTTTCCGAGACGCTGTCTGCAAATGTCGTCATCGGCGCCGGCATCGTCGTGGCGGCGGGGCTTTTCACCCTCTGGCGCGAGCGTCGCCGCGCCGTCGGCGGGGCCTGATCGGGACGGGATCGAAGCCGGCCTTTGGCCGCGCGGCGCAGGGCGGTTCGGGCGGCTCCGGCCATGGCCCGACCATCAAGATTTCCCGCCGAGGCCCGGCTTGGGCCGCATCATCGCCCGATTCAGGGAATATTCACCATGCAGACGGAAATGGCAGATGGCGCTTGAACGCTGCCCCGCAACAGATGTGGAGTGTCCGGCATGGCACAGGACAGGACTTCAGGACGACGGACCCGCAGGCTTCTGGGATGGGCGCTCTTTGCGCTGGCCTTCGGGGCGATGGGCCTTGGGCTTTGGCTGCAGGTCCGGATCAACCGCGGCGAATTGGCGGTTTCACTTCCCGCAGGCGTTTCGGCCGTGGATCTGGGCACCTATGTGGCGGCCGGTCTTGCGGTGCTGGGCTTCGTGCTCCTGGCGTTCCGGCCCGTGTCGCGCCGCCCTGCCCCCGCCGCGACCGAGCGTCCGGCCCCACGGATGCCGGGGTCCCTGCGCGCGGCCGGGACGGGTGCGGCCAGCGCTTCGGGACATGCCGCGCTTGAACGCGCCCGCATGCTCATGGCGCAACGCCGCGCGGCGGGCCTGTCCGGCGCCGGGGCCGTGTCCGGCTGATCGGGATCGGGGTGGTCGCGGACCGCCGGGGGCCTTGCGGCTAGAACCCGACCGTCACACCGGGCAGTTGCAGCGCCTTGACCAGATCGCGCAATTCCTGCCGTGCCGCGACATTCGAGATGTTGAGGTTGGTGACCCCGATATCGCGCAGGTCCAGAAGCGTCAGGCCGCGCGGAAAAAGCTCGCGGAAGATCACCCTTTCGTTGAAACCCGGCGCGACGCGGAACCCGATCCGGCGCGACAGCTTGGAGAGCGCGGCTTCCATCTTCTTCTTGTTGACCATGTTCTGCGCGCCCATCCGGTTGCGCACCACGATCCAGTCGATCGGTTCCAGCCCGGCCTGCGCGCGCAACTGCCGCGCGTTCCAGACCATCTCGGCATAGACCGAGGGGCCCATGATCGTCTCGCCGTCATTGTCGACGCGGGCAAGCAGGTCGAAATCGACGAAACTGTCGTTCAGGGGCGTCACCAGCGTATCGGCCAGGCTGTGGGCCACCTGGCTGAGGCGGGTATGGGATCCGGGGCAGTCGATCAGGATGAAGTCGCAGGTCCCTTCCAGCGTGGCGACGGCGGCGGAAAGCCGGTGGTCCATCACGTTCTCGCCGGGGGGCAGGGCACTCTGGTCGATCTCGGGCAGTTCGGCGAAAAGCGGCGAGGGCAGGTCGAGGCCCTCGCGTGCCATGTGGCGGCTGCGGTTCTCGAGGTAGCGGGCCAGCGTCCTTTGCCGCAGATCCAGGTCCAGCGTACCCGTCCGGTGCCCCATCCGCGCCAGCGCCGTGGCCACATGCATGGCGACGGTCGATTTGCCCGCGCCGCCCTTTTCGTTGCCCACGACGATGATATGCGCCACAGCCCGCCCCCAAGCCCCGGACTCTGCCTCAAGCCCCTCGCGACAATCTAGGACCTGCGCGCGGGAAGCGAAAGCCGGACCGCGGCCCTGGGCAAGCAAGGGCCTGACATTGCGTGGCCAAAGCGCCCCAATCTGCCGGCCGCCCATTGACTTGCGTCCGCCCAGGGTCCATGTGGGCCTCAGCCGATGGCGCTGCCGCGTGAGCAGCACCCGGGGCAATGGCGGGCCGTACGGGCCGCATGCTGCCCGGTGACCATCGCCAAGTCGACAGGTTCCCACAATCACGCAAGGGGCCGCGCCATGACGGGTTTTGGGCAATCGGTCCGAACCCGGTTCAGGGGCGCTTACCTTTTGCCCGCCGCCTGCGCCCGTTCGGGGTGCGGGGGCATTCATGTGGCCGGCCCTGTGCGGCGTGGCCAGACGACAGGACAGATGATGGATTTCGACATGCTCGGCCTTGACCAACGGCTCGTGGTCGCCCTTTCAAAACTCGGGATCACCGATCCCACGCCGATCCAGCGGCAGGCGATCCCGCATGCGATGAACGGCCGCGATGTGATGGGCCTTGCCCAGACCGGGTCGGGCAAGACGGCGGCCTTCGGCCTGCCGATGGTGGATGCGATGCTGAAGGCGGGCAGCCGGCCTGCGCCCAAGACGGTCTCGGCTCTCGTGCTGGCGCCCACGCGCGAACTGGCCCGACAGATTTCGGAAACGCTTGCTGCGCTGACCGAGGGGACAGCCCTCAGGGTTGCCCTCGTGACGGGCGGGGCGGGGATGACCGGCCAGATCAACCGCCTCGCGCGCGGGGTCAGCCTTCTTGTCGCCACGCCGGGCCGGCTGATCGACCTGCTCGACCGGCGCGCGCTGTCGCTTGGCCAGACGCAGTTTCTGGTGCTGGACGAGGCGGACCAGATGCTTGACCTGGGCTTCATCCACGCGCTGCGCCGGCTTGCGCCGCTTCTGCCGGCCGACCGGCAGACCATGCTGTTCTCGGCCACCATGCCGAAACAGATGGAGGAACTGGCGCAGGCCTTCCTGACCCAGCCCGTGAAGGTCCAGGTCAACGCACCGGGCAAGCCGGTCGAGAAGATCGAGCAATCGGTGCATTTCGTGGCCCAGTCGGCCAAGACGGAGCTGCTGATCGAGCTTCTGGACGCTCACCTTGACGATCTGGCCATCGTCTTCGGCCGCACCAAGCACGGGTCCGAAAAACTGGCCCGCAAGCTCGAGGCTGCAGGCTATGCGGTGGCCGCGATCCACGGCAACAAGAGCCAGGGTCAGCGAGACCGGGCGCTTGCGGCCTTCAAGTCGGGCGAGGTGCGGGTGCTGGTGGCGACCGATGTGGCGGCGCGGGGGATCGACATCACCGGCGTGGGCCATGTCTACAATTACGAGCTGCCGAACGTGCCCGAGAACTATGTCCACAGGATCGGCCGCACCGCGCGCGCCGGGGCCGAGGGCCGGGCGGTGGCGCTCTGTGCACCGGACGAGATGGGCATGCTGGCCGATATCGAAAAGGCGATGAAG
>JAFIEN010000385.1 GCA_020832515.1 Rubellimicrobium sp.
CCCCCCCCCCCCCCCCCCCCCCCCCCCCCCCCCCCCCCCCCCCCCCCCGACCCACCCTCAAGACGGAGCGGCAGGCAATGGCGACACGGGATCATGACGGCCCGATCCTCGAGATCGACAAGCTTTCGATCAGCTTCTTCACCCGCACCCGCGAGATCCCGGCGGTGATGGAATTCTCCTGCACCGTCCAGCCCGGCGAGGCGCTGGGTCTTGTGGGCGAATCCGGTTGCGGCAAATCCACCGTGGCGCTTGGTGTGATGCAGGACCTGGGCGTCAACGGGCGCATCGTCGGCGGCTCGATCAAGTTCAAGGGCCGCGACCTTTGCACCATGACCCCGGCCGAACTGCGCGACATCCGCGGTTCGCAGATCGCGATGATCTATCAGGAGCCGATGGCCTCGCTCAATCCTGCGATGAAGATCGGCAAACAGCTCATGGAAGTGCCGATGATCCACGAGGGCGTCTCGAAGGACGAGGCTTATGCCCGCGCCCTCGAGGTCGTGGCCGACGTGAAACTGCCCGATCCCGAGCGGATCCTGAAATCCTATCCTCACCAGCTTTCGGGCGGCCAGCAGCAGCGCATCGTCATCGCCATGGCGCTGATGTCGAAACCCGCGCTCCTGATCCTGGATGAACCCACCACGGCCCTTGACGTGACGGTCGAGGCGGCGGTCGTCGAACTGGTCAAGGATCTGGGCAAGAAATACGGCACCTCGATGCTGTTCATCAGCCACAACCTCGGCCTCGTGCTGGAAACCTGCGACCGGATCTGCGTCATGTATTCCGGCGAGGCGGTCGAGCGGGGAACGATCCATGATGTGTTCGACGAGATGCGCCACCCCTATACGCAGGCCCTCTTCCGCTCGATCCCGCTGCCCGGCGCAGACAAGAATACCCGGCCCCTGAAGGCGATCCCCGGCAACTTCCCCCGGCCCCACGAACGCCCGCCGGGCTGCAACTTCGGGCCCCGCTGCGATTATTTCGAGGCCGGCCGCTGCGACGCCGCCGACGTGAAGATGGCCCGGACCCCCGACAATCCCGATCACGAGACGCGCTGCCTGAAATTTGCCGAGATCGACTGGGACGCCCCCATGGTCCTCGAGGCGCAGAAGGGCAAGGGCGAGATCGGCGATGTCGTCCTGCGGATGGAGGATCTGCGCAAATATTACGAGGTCGGCGCCAGCGCCCTTTTCAAGGGCGGCGACAAGCGGGTGGTCAAGGCCAACGAGACCCTCAGCTTCGAGGCCCGCGAAAGCGAAACCCTTGCCATCGTCGGCGAATCCGGCTGCGGCAAATCCACCTTCGCCAAGGTCCTGATGGGGCTGGAGACCGCGACCTCGGGCAAGATCATCCTCGACAATCGCTCGATCGGCGACACGGCCATCGAAAAGCGCGACACGAGCACCGTCGCCGATATCCAGATGGTGTTTCAGAACCCGTTCGACACGCTCAACCCCTCGATGACCGTGGGCCGCCAGATTATCCGCGCGCTCGAGATCTTCGATTTCGGCACGTCCGACGCCGACCGGCGCGAGCGGATGCTGACGCTCCTTGACCTCGTGAAACTGCCCCGCGCCTTCGCCGACCGCAAGCCGCGCCAACTTTCGGGCGGGCAGAAACAGAGGGTGGGCATTGCGCGCGCCTTCGCCGGCGATGCGCGGATCGTGGTGGCGGATGAGCCGGTCTCGGCGCTCGATGTCTCGGT
Organism: Rubellimicrobium sp.; assembly: GCA_020832515.1. GTDB lineage: Bacteria > Pseudomonadota > Alphaproteobacteria > Rhodobacterales > Rhodobacteraceae > JAFIEN01. The sequence continues at coordinate 1,706 of JAFIEN010000385.1, forward strand.
TCAGGCGGCCGTGACCGACCTTCTGATGGAGATCCAGCGCGAGAAGAAGACGACGCTCCTGTTCATCAGCCACGACCTGTCGATCGTGCGTTATCTCGCGGACCGCGTGATGGTGATGTATCTGGGCCATGTGGTGGAACTTGGCACGACCGATCAGGTGTTCTCGCCCCCCTACCACCCCTATACCGAGGCGCTGCTTTCGGCCGTGCCCATTGCCGATACCAAGGTGAAGAAGACCCATATCGTGCTTGAGGGGGAAATCCCCTCGGCGATGAATCCGCCGCCGGGCTGCCCTTTCCAGACGCGTTGTCGCTGGAAATCCGAAGTTCCGGGGGGCCTGTGCGAAAAGGAGGTGCCGCCGGTGCGTTTCCTTGCCGAAGGGCATCAGGTCAAATGCCACCTGGCCGACGACATCCTTGCCCGTATGGAACCTGTGATCAAGATCGCGGCGGAATAGGCCCTGCCCTGTGCAGGGCACCGGCGCCGGTTTTTTGGGGGGCCGGTCTGTTGGGGGGCCGGTCTGCTGGTCCAGCCTATTGGCCCCAGATCACCTGCACATAGTTGCGGGTCTCGGCGAAGGGCGGGATGCCGCCGTGCTGCTGAACCGCACCTGGGCCTGCATTATAGGCGGCCAGCGCAAAATCCCAGCGGCCGAAGGTATTGTACTGCTGGCGCAGATAGCGCGCGCCCCCTTCGAGGTTCTGCACCGGATCCCAGGGATCCACACCCAGCATCTGCGCCGTGCCGGGCATGAGTTGCGCCAGCCCGATCGCCCCCTTGTGCGACACGGCCCTGTCATTCCAGCCGCTTTCCTGCTGTACAAGTCGCAGGAACAGATCCTCGGGGATCGCATGGCGCCGCGCCGCCTCGCGTGCCAGCGCCAGATAGGGGCCGGTGTAGCGCCCCCGAAAGGCCGGAACCGCGGCCGTATCGACCAGCGGCGCCTCGACACGGGGCGGCTGCAGACGCACCGAATTGTTGTATTGATCCGCCGCGCGCCCATCCAAAACCCGCAGTTGCGAGGAAAACAGCGCATTGCGGTTCATCGTCGAAATTGTCTCGGACCGGGCGGCCCCCGTCAGACCAAGACAGGCCGCGACGGCCACAACCACCGTTCCCCGCAGACGCATCACACTGTCCCAAGCCGTTTCCCTTGCGCGAACGCTAGAGCAAGCGGGGCGACTTTTCCAGTTCTCTTTGCCGCCCGCCGGCGCAGCCCCGGTCGACGCCGGCATGCGTGGTGATTCTGCTTTCATTAACCAGATTCGGATGATGTAACGCACAGGACGGAAACAGGTCAGAATCGACAGGAGGATCAGCATGGCCGGATCGGTGAACAAGGTCATCCTCATCGGCAACCTCGGCCGCGACCCCGAGGTGCGGACCTTCCAGAACGGCGGCAAGGTCGTGAACCTGCGCATCGCCACCTCCGAGAGCTGGAAGGACCGCAACACGGGCGAGCGCAAGGATCGCACCGAATGGCATACGGTGGCGATCTTCAACGAGGCGCTGGGCCGCGTGGCCGAGCAATATCTGCGCAAGGGCAGCAAGGTCTATCTCGAAGGCCAGCTCGAGACGCGCAAATGGCAGGATCAGTCCGGCCAGGACCGCTATTCGACCGAGGTCGTCATTCGCCCCTATCGCGGCGAACTCACACTGCTTGACGGCCGTGACGGCGCTGGTGGCGGGGGCGGTGGCGGTGGGGGCGGCTACGGCGGCGACCAGTCCGGGGGCGGTTATGGCGGCGGCTACGACAGCGGCCCCCCCGCGGGCGGCGGACGCAGCGATCTGGACGACGACATCCCGTTCTGATCCGGCCTTTCTGCCGTCAGACAGACCCCCGATCCGACGTCGGGTGACCTCTGTGTTTCTTTTGTTGGAAAATATCCCGGGGGGGAGGCCGCAGGCCGGGGGGGCAGAGCCCCCCCAGGTCGCCCAAAAATACCTAAAGGATCGGCCGTCGGAGTTAGCGCCAGCCGCCGTACAAATTAAGATGCTT
>JAFIEN010000386.1 GCA_020832515.1 Rubellimicrobium sp.
GCTGCCCCCCGTCCGCTGGCGCGGACTCCCCCCGGGATATTTGGAAACAAAAGAAACCGGGGAAGGGGGTCATGCTGAGGCGGGCTCCGGTTCGGGCAGGCGGGGGGCGGCGTCGATGAGGGAACGTGTATAGGGATGTTGCGGCGCGGCAAAGACCCGGGATGTCGGGGCGTCCTCGACGATGCGTCCGTCCCGGAGGACGAGAACGCGGTCGGTGATGCCGCGTACGACCGAGAGGTCATGGCTGATGAACAGCCACGACAGCGGCATGGTGCGGCACAGATCGGCCAGAAGGTCGAGGATGCGGGCGCGGACCGAGACATCGAGGGCCGAGACCGCCTCGTCGAAGATGATGAGGTCGGGGCGGATGATGAGGGCGCGGGCGATGGCGATGCGCTGGCGTTGGCCGCCCGAGAATTCGTGGATGTAGCGGCGGGCGGCGTCGGGGGGCAGGTTCACGGCCCCAAGCGCCTCGGTGATGGCGCGGGCGCGGGCGGGGCCGCGCGGGGGATCGGGGAGGAGGTGGAATGGCTCGGAGATGAGGCGGTCGACCCGGTGGCGGGGGTTGAAGCTGCCGAACGGGTCCTGGAAGACGATCTGCATCCGGCGGCGCACGGCAAGGTTGGGGCGGGTGCCGGTGAAGACCGGCGCCCCGTCGAGGGTGATCGTGCCGCGCTGGACGGGGTCGAGCCCGAGGATGGCGCGGGCGAGGGTGGATTTGCCGGAGCCGGATTCGCCGACAAGGCCGAGGCGTTCGCCCTTGTGGAGGGTGAAGGTGATGGCGGTCAGGGCGGGGATCGCGCGCTGCTTCGCGAAGGGTGCGGGGCGGTGGCGGTGGTGGCGGCTGACGTTCGTGACCTGCAGGAGCGGCTCGGTCGCGCGGACCGGCGGCAGGTCGGGGATGTGGCGGGCGGCGGCGAAGAGCATCCGCGTATAGGGATGTTCGGGGGCGGAAAGCAGGGGGCGGGTCGCACCGGCCTCGACGATGCGGCCCTTGTCCATCACGGCGATGCGGTCGGCCATGTTTGCCACGACGGCAAGGTCGTGGGTGATCAACAGCAGCCCCATGCCGAAATCCGCGACCAACCCCTTCAGGAGATCGAGGATTTGCGCCTGGGTCGTCACGTCGAGCGCGGTGGTGGGTTCGTCGGCGATCAACAGGCGGGGGCGCAGTGCGATGGCCATGGCAAGGCCCACACGCTGGCGCTGGCCGCCCGACAACTGATGCGGGTAGCGCGAGAGGGGGAAACGGTCGGGGGGCAGGCCCACGCGGGCCAGAACCTCGGCCGCGCGGGCGCGGGCGAGGCCACGAGGGGCGTTTTCGTGGAGGCGGATCGTCTCGGCCACCTGATCGCCGATGCACTGGACGGGGTTCAGGGCGGTCATCGGTTCCTGGAAGATCATACCCATGGCGCGGCCCCGGAGCCTGCAGAGTTGCGCCTCGGTCCGGGTCAGGAGGTCGGTGCCGTCGAGCAGGATCCGGCCCGAGGCCTCTGCCCCTTGCGGCAGGAGGCCCATGATCGAAAGCGCCGTCATCGACTTGCCCGAGCCGCTTTCGCCGGTGAGTGCCAGGATCTCGCCCTCGTTCAGGGTGAGCGCCACCTGCGACAGGACCGGCGCACCGTGGATCGTGACCGAGAGGTTTTCGACTGAAAGCAACGTCATGCCCGTAGCCTGCGGATGCGCGGGTCGAGGAGGTCGCGCAGGCCGTCGCCCATCAGGTTCAACCCCAGCACGGTGAGGATGATGGCAAGGCCCGGGATCAGCGCCAGATGCGGGGCAAGGGCCACCATTGTCTGCGCATCAGACAGCATCCGGCCCCAGCTAGGCACCGGGGGTTGTGCGCCAAGGCCGACATAGGAGAGGCCCGCCTCGGCGAGGATCCCGAGCGAGAACTGGATCGTGCCCTGCACGATCATCAACGAGGCGAGGTTGGGCAGGATATGTTCGGCGCTGATGCGAAGGCTGGATTTGCCCGCGACGCGGGCGGCAAGGATGAAGTCGCGCGACCAGAGGCTGAGTGCCGCGCCGCGCGTCAGGCGGGCAAAGACGGGGATGTTGAAGATGCCGATGGCGATGATCGCATTCACCGCACCCGGGCCGAAGACGGCGGTAATCAGGATCGCGATCACCAGCGAGGGGAAGGCGAAGATCAGGTCGTTGGCGCGCATGATGACCTCGTCCAGCCAGCCGCCCTGCCGGGCTGCGGCCCAGAGGCCGAGGGGGATGCCGAGCACCATGCCGATGCCGACGGCGACGATGGCCACCGCGATGGAGGTGCGCGCGCCCATCATGATCATCGACAGGATATCGCGGCCAAGGTGATCGGTGCCAAGCCAGTGGGTGAGGTCGGGCGTGCGCAGGCGGTTGGGGATATCGACGCCGTCGACCGGGAAGGGCGTCCAGACCAGCGAAATCAAGGCCGCAAGGACGAAGACCCCCGCAAGCATCGCGCCGATCCAGAGGCTGCGGTTGCCGCGGATCATGCGCGCACCCGGATGCGGGGATCGACCAGGGCATAGGCCAGGTCGACCGCGAAATTGACCACGATCACGCTGAAGACAAGAAGCATCGTCACGCTTTCCACCACGATCAGGTCGCGCTGGCCGATGGCCTGAAAGATCAGCCGGCCAAGCCCGGGCAGGTAGAAGACCTGCTCGATGATGATGCCGCCCGCGATCAGGAACGAGAACTGCAGGCCGATGATCGTCAGGACCGGGATCAGCGCATTGCGCAGCGCATGCCGCCAGAGGGTTTGCGAGGCGGTCAGGCCCTTGGCACGGGCGGTGCGGATGAAATCCTCGCCCAGCATCTCGATCAGGGCCGCGCGCATGACGCGGGCCAGGATCGCCGCCTGCGGCAGGGCCAGCGCGATGGCGGGCAGGGTCAGGGCCTTGAGAGCGGGCCAGACGCCGGCCTCCCAGCCGGGAAAGCCGCCTGCAGGGAACCATCGCAGGTGGATGGCGAAGATCAGGACAAGGATCATCGCGAACCAGAAGTTCGGGATCGCGACGCCAAGCTGCGTGGCCCCCATCACGCCGATATCCCCCGCCCGGCCCCGGCGGCTTGCCGCAAAAAGCCCCGCCGGAAAGGCGATCAGGGTGGAGAGCGCCAGCGCATAAAGCGCGAGAGGGAGCGAGACCCAGAGCCGGTCTGCGATCATCCCCGCCACCGGCGTGCGATAGGTATACGAGGTGCCGAAGTCACCCCGCAGCATCCCGCCGACCCATGTGAAATAGCGCTGCAGTTTCGGCTGATCGAGGCCAAGCTCGGCCCGGAGTGCGGCCACCGCCTCGGGCGGGGCGTTCATGCCCATCATGAAGCGGGCCGGATCGCCGGGGACGACCTCGATCACGGCAAAGATCACCGCACTCGCCACGATCAGGCTGACGACCAGCGAGGCCAGCCGCCCGGCAAGATAGCGCAGCATCAGGGGGTTTGCCCCGGCACGGGGGTGCCTGCCGGGGCGGGGTGCATCACTGGCCCCAGGACAGGCCCGAAAGGTCAATCGCGGCGACCGGTGCGTTTGGCCAGAGGCCCTGAACGCCGGCCCGCGCCACGGTCAGGGCGGGAAGCTGGAACAGGTAGGCGTTGACGAAATCCTCGGCGATGATGCGCTGCGCCTCCTGCATGAGCGCGATGCGGCCCTCGGGATCGGTGGTGGCGACCAGTTCATCCATCACGGCGCGG
>JAFIEN010000387.1 GCA_020832515.1 Rubellimicrobium sp.
CCTTGCCCACATCGCCCTCGACGCGCGGATGGTCGCTGTCATAGCCGCGATGGGTGGCGAGGTCGAAGGCGACCGAGACGCCTTGCTGGCCGGCCGCCAGGGCGCGGCGGTAGAAGGCGTTCGATTCCTCTGCGGTGGAAAAACCTGCATATTGCCGGATCGTCCAGGGCCGGCCGGCATACATCGTGGCCTTGACGCCCCGGGTGAAGGGCGCCTCGCCCGGCAGGCTTCCCATATGGGGCAGGCCGGTCGCATCCTCGGGCAGGTAGAGCGGGCGCACGGGGATCCCCTCCAGCGTCTGCCAGACAAGGCTGTCGGGATCGCGGCCCTTCAGTTCGGCGCGGGCGCGTTCAGACCAGGTGTCGCGTTGTGCCATGGTGATATCCTTCGGAAACCGGCAGGTGGACGGATGCAAGCGCCGTCCTTTCGCCCTTGGGTATGTGATCGACGGTCACCGGCGCAAGGCGGGCAAGGCCGCCCGCCCCTCCGGCAAGCCAGTCGATATCGGCCGCATAGGTCAATGCCATCGCCTGGCGCTCGGTCGCGGTAAAGGGCATCCATGGCCGGGACTCGTCCGGGATACCCAACGCGCATGCGGCCTTGCCGCGCATCGACAGGATGGCGCGCAACTGACCTGCATCGGGGCTGCGGTTGCAACGCTGGCCAAGCCCGAGGGGGTGGAACGGCAAGGGGCGCGCGATCAGTCGGCTGAGTTGCTGATCCGGGCGTGGGGCGAAAAGTTCATGCGGAAAGACCAGGATCTCGGCCTCGGGTGCGACGCGGGCCAGATCGACGATCACGTCGCGCCAGCGACGCGGCTGCCGGGCAAGCGCGCCCGGTAAGGCCCGGCGCGCCGGCAGACGTCCGGCCGCCAGCGCAAAGCTGAGTGCCGAACTCCAGTACTGGTCATAGCGCCGGATCGACAACCCGATCCGCGACCACGGCCCAGCAAGTGCCCGGCGCAGGCGCAGGACACGGTCGGCCAGATCGGGATAGAGCAGGCCTGCGGCAAGGTTCAGTCTCACCGACCCCATGAGGTTCTCTTCGCTCAGGACAAGGCTTGAAATCCCTGCCTGCCGCAGCCAGGCCCGTTCGAGTGCGATATCGGCAGCCGCACGCGCGGCGCGGCGGTCATCACCCGGCGTGACGCGATCGGGCGGCAGGATCACGCCATCGAAAAGGCCCGCGCGCAGACGGCCGGGCGTCCAGATCGCGACTTTCGCGGCAGACAGGGCCGCGCGGTTGGCCTCGAGCAGCCGCTGAAAACTTGTCGTCGCACAACGGTGCGCCCCGCAATGCAGGATGATGTCCATGATCCGCCCCCTCATCTTCCGGAGCGTCCAGCGCAGGCGCCCGAGGCATCCGGTCGCGCGCATCATGCCAAGACCTTTCTGAGCGGCTGGTTAAATGTAAAATTGTTGCCGTCGCTGCCGCAAAACTCTTCGCTTTTTCCGGGCCGGTAACTATATCTGGAAGTATGAGCAGCCTGCGACTGACGATTTTCTCCTTTGTTTGTGCGGCCTTCGCCGCTGTCGGGGCGCAGGCCCAGGATGTGGTCGCCATGGCCGATGCCGATGAGGGCAACGCGTCCGAAGCGTCGGATCTGAGCGTGGTCGAACGCTGGCAAGCCGATCCCGCGACCTTCTTCGACGGCGCCGACATCGTGCTGGAGGAGTTGCGCTTCATCGCCCGGCCGCTGATCGTTTTTGCCGACAGCCCGAACGACCCCGACTTCATCGAACAGGTACGCCTGATCGAGGCCGACCTGAGCGCGATGGCGGTGCGGGATGTGATCCTTATTCTTGACACCGATACGGTCAATCGCAGCGATCTGCGCAATCAGGTCCGCCCGCGCGGCTTCAGCCTTGTGGTGATGGACAAGGACGGCCGGGTGAACACCCGCAAGGCATCGCCCTGGGCCACGCGAGAGATCTCGCGCCAGATCGACACGCAGCCCTTGCGCCAGCAAGAGATCCGCGAGCGGCTGGGCGGCTGAGGGGTGGATCCGGCGGGGCAACGGTTACTCGAACTCCATGATGATGTCATCGACCTTGAGGCTGTCGCCCGGGGCCACATTGACCTTGGCCACCACACCCCTGCGTTCGGCGCGCAGGATGTTCTCCATCTTCATCGCCTCGACGGTGCAAAGCGCCTGGCCTTCCTGCACCTCGTCGCCCTCGGCGACCGAGAGGCGCACCATCAGCCCCGGCATCGGGCAGATCAGCATCCGTGACGTGTCGGGCGGTTGCTTGACGGGCATCTGCGCGGCCAGGGCGGCCTGGCGCGGGGTGCGGATCGTGGCGCGCAGATCGGCCCCCCGCGTCCGCAGCCGGAAACCCGAGGTCGCCCGATCCACCTTGAGGACCAGAGGCGCCGCCGCGACGGTCAGCCGCGCAAGCGAGGATCCGGGCGTCCAGTCGCCCGTCACCCGCATCGCCTGACCATCGGCGAAGGTCACATCGGCCCCTGCCCTGTCGGCGGTCATGGTGACGGGGAAAAGCTGGCCCTGCAGGGCCACCACCCAGTCGCTGCCCACGACACGTTCGTGATTGTCCATTCGCCCCGAAATGCGGGCGCGGCGGATCTCGACGATGCGGTGCATGGCGGCGGCGGCAGCGGCGACCCGGCGCAGGGCGGGCTCGGGCAGGGTCACGCCGGCAAAGCCTTCGGGCCATTCCTCGGCGATGAAGGCGGTCGTCATGTTGCCCGAAACGAACTTGGGATGGTCCATCACGGCCGACAGGAACGGCAGGTTATGCCCGATCCCCTCGACCTCGAACCCGTCAAGCGCGGTGCGCATCCCCTCGATCGCCTCGCCCCGGGTCGGTGCCCAGGTACACAGCTTGGCGATCATCGGGTCGTAGAACATGCTGATCTCGCCACCCTCATAGACGCCGGTATCGTTGCGCACGGCATGGCCGGGGCCGGACTCTTCGGTCGGGGGACGGTAGCGGGTCAGCCGCCCGATCGAGGGCAGGAAGTTGCGGTAGGGATCTTCGGCATAGAGACGGCTTTCCATGGCCCAGCCGTTCAGCGGGATCTGGTCTTGCGTGAAGGGCAGTTTCTCGCCTGCGGCGACCCGGATCATCTGTTCTACAAGGTCGATGCCGGTAATGAGTTCCGTGACAGGATGTTCCACCTGCAGCCGCGTGTTCATCTCGAGGAAGTAGAAGTTGCGGTTGCCGTCGACGATGAATTCCACCGTGCCTGCGCTGGCATAGCCCACGGCCGAGGCCAGCGCACAGGCCTGTTCGCCCATCGCCTTGCGCGTCGCGGGATCGAGGAAGGGCGAAGGCGCCTCTTCGATGACCTTCTGGTTGCGCCGCTGGATCGAGCATTCGCGTTCATGCAGGAAGACGGTGTTGCCGTGGCTGTCGGCCAGGACCTGGATCTCGATATGGCGGGGTTGGGTGACGAATTTCTCGATGAAGATGCGGTCGTCGCCGAAACTGGCCGCCGCCTCGTTCTTCGAGGACTGGAACCCCTCGCGTGCCTCCTCATCGGTCCAGGCGATGCGCATCCCCTTGCCGCCGCCGCCGGCGCTGGCCTTGATCATGACGGGATAGCCGATCTCGCGGCTGATCTTCACGGCCTCGTCGGCATCCCCGATCAGGCCAATGTAGCCGGGCACCCTGCTGACGCCCGCTTCCTGAGCCAGTTTCTTAGAGGTGATATTGTCCCCAATAGCCT
>JAFIEN010000388.1 GCA_020832515.1 Rubellimicrobium sp.
CGCAGCTTGCGCGAAAAGGTCATGCGGTTCGGGCGCGACCTGGGCGTGCCTGTGGAGTTCCACATTCTCGGTCTGACGGTCGGTCAGGTCGAGGGCATAAACCTGCCCACCCGGCCGCACAAGCGCGCCAGCGCGGCCGATCGGAACTGGCCCTATGACTTCGCCGCCGAACTGGACGCGATACCGCCCGACACCCTGCGCGAGATGGTGCGGGCCGTGATCGAGCGGCACCTGCCGCCCGGGGAACTGCAGCGACTGAAGCATGTCGAGTCGGTGGAGCGCGCGACCCTGCTCAGGATCAAGGAGATGGTCGCATGATGGATGGCACCGAATGGGACGATCTGCCCAAGATCGAGGACGTGACCGCGACCGACGCCAAGGCCGAGGTCGCGCGGCTGGCCGCCCTCGACCCTGCGGCATATGAGACCGAACGCAAGGACGCCGCCGCCCGGCTGGGCTGGCGCGCCGCGATCCTCGACGCTGAGGTGCAGAAGGCCCGACCCGCCAAGCCCAAGGGCGACGAAGGCGACGACGCGCCCGAGGCGATCGAGATGGTCGAGCCGTGGCCCGATCCGGTTGATGGTGAAAGCCTTGCCTGCGAGCTGCGCGACCGCATTGCCGGGCATGTGATCTTCGGCAGCCGGCACGACGCCGACTTGGTCTCGCTCTGGGTTCTGGGGGCCTATCTCAACGATGTGTGGCGGCTCTGGCCCAAGCTGCTGATCACCTCGCCGACGCGCCAGTGCGGAAAGTCGACGCTGATGGAGGTGCTCGAGGCCGTCCTGCCGCGCGCCCTTCTGGCATCGAACGCCAGCACCGCCGCGATCTTCCGGGCGATCGAGACCATGCACCCGTCGCTGTTGCTGGACGAAGCCGATACCTGGCTGCGCCAGAACGAGGAACTGGCCGGCATCATCAACTCGGGCCACACCCGACGCACCGCCTCGGTGCTGCGCACGGTGGAGGTGAACGGCGATCATGTCGTGCGGCGGTTCTCGACCTGGGGGCCGATGGTGGTGGCCGGCATCGGCGACCAGCGCGACACGCTCACCAGCCGGTCGATCGTCATAGGACTGCGCCGCAAGCTGGCCGACGAGACGACCCTGCGGATGCCTGCGGATCTGTTCGACCAGATGCTGCGGCTGCGCCGGCAGGCCGCCCGCTGGGCCGAGGACAACGCCTTGACCATCGGCGCATCCGAACTTGACCCGCCGCCCTGCGGAGACGACCGCCGGCGCGACAACTTCGGCCCGCTCTTTCGCCTCGCCGCAGTGCTGGGGGGCGACTGGCCGAACAAGGTCGCGGCCGGCTATCTCGCCAAGTCGGAGGCCGCCGAGGATGGAGCCGAGGACGCGGGCGTCATGCTTCTGCGCGACATGATGGAGATCTTCGACAAGCGGCGCGCCTCGCACATCGGCACCAGTGATCTTGTGGGGGAACTCATCATGCTGGAGGGGCAGCCCTGGCAGGAGTGGAAACACGGGCGGCCGATCACCTCGCACGGGGTGGCCCGGCTGATGCGTCCCTTCGATGTGCGACCCCGGAATGTGCGCGAACTGTCATCGGTCCTGAAGGGCTACCAGAGGGCCGATGTCTATGGCGCCTTCATCCGCTACGCCAAGACCCCCACCTCAGAACCGCTACACCGCTACACGCCTGAAAACATTACGAAAAGTGACGATCCGATCCGCTACACGACCGACCCCTGTAGCGGTTTCGAAATCCAAAAAGACAAGCAAGAACAACGCTGTAGCGGTGTAGCGGATAAATCGGGGGGGCTGAGCGAACAAGGGCGCGAACCCCTCGATCTCGATGACCCCCACAACCCCGACGCATGGATATGAAATTGACCGACAGCACCAGATACGGTATTGAGTTACCCCAAGATGCACCGCGACAGGCGGGCATCCTGACCGAACGTCACCGCGACAGCGGGGCAGAGGATAGCAAGCCGGGCGAGACCGCCCGCGACCTTCCCTTGTCCGATGGTGGCGTCATGCCTTCACCAGATACACCGCAAGAAACGCAACCGGCTGCAGCCGACAAGCCCGCGCTTGTGCTGCAGTCACGCGCCGATCTGCGCGCCCTGCTGATCAAGGCAGGACTGGCCCGCGCTGCTGCTGAAAAAGTCGCGCGTGGCGGATGGCCCGCATTGTCAGGGGAAACCACCGAAACCGATCTGGCAGAGGAATGCGCCGATCTGGCGCGCGCCCTGGCCGAGACATTCAAGGATTTGTCCAAATGACCAACGAACCGACGAACTACCAGGAGCTGTATCGGCACCTGAAGGTGATGAACACCATCGCGCCTCAGATGAAGCAGGCCGTCGAGGCAACCCGCGACCACGACCGCCGCCTGGCGGAACTGGAAACGCAGATGAGTGTCGCCTATCGCGTGGCCACCGAAACCCGCGACCAGCGCAATCATGCCTTCGTCGCCGGGGGCCATGCTGCGCCGCACAATGGCGCATCGGCGCGCGCTGAAATGGACGCGCTGGCCAAATATGCCCGCGCCGGCATCGAGATCCACAACACCATCTCGACCGCCGAACCCGCCGAGGGGGGCTATACCGTCACGCCCGTTCTGGCCGATACCCTGCGGGCCAAGCTGCACGACATCTCCGCAATGGCGCGGGTCGTGTCGAATGCCACGCTTGACCAGGGCAACACCTGGCTGCAGCCGATCAACACCACGCTGGCCGGCGCAACCTGGGTTGCAGAGAAGGACGCGCGCAACGCCAACACTGCGCCGACCTTCGAACAGGCCAGCATCAGCCTGGACGAACTGGCATCGCTGGTGCCGATCACCCAACGCGCGATCGACGACAGCTTCTATGATCTGGGTGGGTTTCTCACCCAGAACATGGGCGAGCAATTCGCCCGGTCGATCGGCGACGCGCTGCTGAATGGCGATGGCGACAAGAAGCCTGACGGGCTGTTGTCCTATGACACCACCGACGAACCGGACGGAACCCGCGACTGGTTCAAGCTGCAGCACATCAACACCGAGGTTGCGGGCGAATTCGGGGCAGCTGGCGCCGACAAGCTGATCGACCTGGCCTATGCGCTGCGCGCGCCCTATCGCCCGAATGCCCGATGGATGATGACGAGGGCCACGGCCGCCGCGATCCGCAAGATGAAGGATGAGGAAGGGCGCTATCTGTGGAGCGAACCCTTGGCAGAAGGCCAGCCGCCCACCCTTCTCGGGCATCCGGTCGAACTGGACGAATTCATGCCCGAGATCGGCACGAATGCGCTGGCCGTTGCCTTCGGTGACTTCGCGCAGGCTTACACGATGGTCACCCGGCCGGGGCTGCGCCTTCTGCGCGATCCCTACACCGTGAAGGGAAGCGTCCTGTTCTACGCCTACCAGCGTGTCGGGGGCGGGCTGATCAATTCGGAGGCCGTCAAGTTCCTGCGCTTTGGCGTCACGCCGGGCGAGTAAGGGGAAAGGCAGGATGCGCCTATGTGCCACGCAGGCATGAAGCATCCCCGTCACTGGTGAGTGGGTAAACCGCCAGAGCCCGCGGCCGAGTCGCTTGAACCCGGCGCGGCGGGCACCCCCCCCCCCGCCACACAGGATGAGGAGCATGCGCCAGGTCCCTGCCGCGGGGACCCTGGCCGGCTGCGAGGCGCGGGCCGCGGCCGGGGGGGTGCCGGCCGGCGGCGTGACCGCCC
>JAFIEN010000389.1 GCA_020832515.1 Rubellimicrobium sp.
CCCCCCGGCCCCGCCCCCCCCCCCCCCCCCCTTACCCCCCCCCCCCCCCCCCCCCCGGGGCGGGGGGGGGGGCGGCCCGCCGCCCGGGCGGGGGGGGGGGGGGGGAAGCCTTCAGACCAGAATCCGTGACGGCGCCGTCTGGCGCAGGAAGCGCCGCACAAGGACAAGCGACAGGACCGGCAGGGTGATCACGAAGCCGGCCCAGACCCCGGCCGGGCCAAGGGGCGTTGCATTGGCCAGCACCCAGCCCAGCGGGAGCCCGACAACCCAGAAGGCCACCAGCGAGGCCACCGCCGGAAAGGCCGTGTCCGACAGGCCGCGCAGCGCCCCGGTCATCGTCGCCTGCAGCCCGTCCATCACCTGCGACACCGCGAAGACGACAAAGATCGTCGCCGCCACCGCCACCACCTCGGCATCATTGCTGATCCAGCCCGCGATGCGCCGCCCCTGAAAGGCCAGAAGCACCGCCACCGACGACAGCCACACCGTCGCCAGCGCCAGCGCCGCCGCGACGATCCCGCGCAGCGCCTCGAGATTGCCGGCCCCCTTCTCCTGCGCGACGCGGATCGCCACCGCCCCCGCCACGCCCAGCGGCACCATGTAAAGGACGCCGCCCACCGACATCGCCACCTGATTGCCCGCCAGCGCCACCGCGCCGAAGGTGCCGATCATCAGCGTGGCCACCGTCATTGCGCCCGCCTCGGCGGTATACATCAGGCCCAGGGGCGCGCCCTCGCGCGCGACCGAGGCGATCTCGGCCCCGCTCAGCGCCGCGCGCAGCCGCAGCCGCCGCATCGACCGCGCGCGCGCCCAGTAAAGCCAGGCCGCCCCCAGCGCCAGCGTCTCGGCCACGACCGAAGCGATCCCCGCCCCGGTCAGCCCCAGTTGCGGCAAGGGGCCAAGCCCCCAGATCAGGCTGTAGTTCAGCGGCACGTTGATGATGACGGCCAGAAAGGCCAGCCCGGCCGCCTGCCACGGCCTGTCCACCGCCTCGAGCGTGGCCTTGAACACGGTCAGCACCGAGAAGGGGATCATCACGACCGAGATAGCCACCCAATAGGGGAACATGATCGCCAGCACCTCGGGCGGCTGGCGCAGATAGCCCAGCAGCGGCCATGCCGCCAGCATCACGCCCGCGCCCGCGACCCCGGTGATCGCCCCAAGCACCAGCCCGTTGCGCAGGATCGCCGGGATCCGCCGCTGCAGCCGCGCGCCATGGGCATTGCCGACCCGGACCGACATCGCCGACAAAAGCCCGTAGATCGAGGCATAGAGGATCACCGCCACCCCGTTGGTGATCCCGACGGCCGCCAGCGGCAATGGCCCCAGCGGCGCCAGCATGATGGAATCCGTGACCCCCAGAAGACCAGTGGCCGCCAGCCCCGCCACGATCGGCACGGCCAGCGCGAGGATGACCGGCACCTCGCGGCGGAATGAGACAAGACGCGGCGACATGGGAACAGGACCACAGCAGGGCAACCCGTTCCCGATAGCGGGCCGGCCCGGCAAGATCAATCGCCCGCACTTCCGGCCTCTGGACGGACAACCCGATGTGACCGATAGTCCCCTTCTGTCCCGGCCCGATCCGCGCAACTCTGGCCGCGATCGCACCAACTCCGAGAAGGGAAAGCCCCCCGCATGACTGCCACCCTTGCCCGCGCCCTTGGGCTTACCCTGATCCTCGGCGCCGCCCCCGCCTTTGCCGACACACATGACGCCCTTGTCGGCCAGAGCTGGGAGGCCATCGTCGAGGCCGCGCGGGGCGGCGAGGTGAACTGGTTCCTCTGGGGCGGGTCCGACACGATCAACCGCCATGTGACCGACCATATCGGCGGAACCCTGCGCGAGACCTACGGCATCACCCTCAACCGCGTGGGCCTGACCGACACGGCCGAGGCGGTGAACATCGTCCTGTCCGAGGCCGAGGCCGGCATCGCCACCGGCGGCGCGGTCGACCTCATCTGGATCAACGGCGAGAATTTTCGGACGATGCGGCAGGGCAACCTTGCCTGGTGCGGCTATGTCGAGACGCTGCCCAACAACGTGCTGATCGACTGGGACAATCCTTCCGTGGCCAATGACTTCGGCACCCCCGTCGACGGCTGTCAGGTGCCGTGGAGCCGCGCGCAATTCGCCTTCGCCCATGACAGCGCGCGCACGCCCGAACCGCCCCGGTCCATCGCCGAACTGATCGACTGGGTGGCCGAGAACCCCGGCGCCTTCACCTATCCCGCGCCGCCCGATTTCAACGGCGCGGCCTTCGTCCGGCATGTCTTCTACCACGCCGCCGGCGGGGTCGAGCCGCTGCTTGGCCCCTTCGATCAGGACCTGTTCGACGAAATCGCCCCCCGCGCCTGGGCGATCCTGAACGACATGAAGCCCCACCTCTGGCGACAGGGCCAGACCTACCCGGCCTCGATCGCGCAGCTGAACGAGCTTTTCGCCAATTCCGAGGTCGACCTGACCTTCGACTACGACCCTTCGCAATTCGGGCAGGCCGTGCAGGCGGGCCGGTTTCCCGACACCACCCGGTCCTTCGGGCTGTCCGACGGGACGCTGGCCAATACCAGCTATACGTTGATCCCCTTCAATGCCGGCAACAAGGCTGCCGCCCTTGTCCTGCAGAACCTGCTTCTGTCGGGCGAGGCGCAGATTGAAAAGGCCCGGCCCGAGGTCTGGGGCGCCACCCCGGGGATCGAGATGGACCGGACCGATCCCGAGACCTACGCCGCCTTCCGCGCCCTGCCCCGCCACCCCTCGGTGATCCCGGCCGAAGAGCTTGCCCCACTCGCCCTGCCCGAGCTTCAGGTCGAATGGATCACCGCCATCGAACGCGGCTGGCAGGACAACGTCGCGCGGTAGCGCCATGCCGCGGACCCTCAGGATCGCGCTCATGCTGGCCCCGGCGGTTGGCGTGCTTGCAGTCCTGTTCCTGGGCGGGCTGGCGGTCGCGGTGATGCGGTCGCTGAACTACATGCCGGTGATCGGCCTGACCGAACCCAACCTCGACGCCTGGCGCAGCATCCTGACCGCGCCCGAGACCTGGCGGTCCTTCCTGCTTACCTTCCACATCGCCTTCACATCGACGCTTGTCTCGGCCGTCCTTGCCGTGGGGGCGGCGCTTTTGCTGCGTCAAAGCTTTGCGGGCCGGCGTTTCGTGACCTTCCTCTTCCAGATCAACCTTACCGTGCCGCATCTGGTGGGGGCGATCGGGATCCTTTACCTCTTTTCGCAATCGGGCAGCGTTGCCCGCCTTGCCTATGCATCCGGCCTCATCACCCGCCCGGCCGAGTTTCCCGCGCTGGTCTTCGACCGTTTCGCCCTGGGCATCATCCTGCAATATGTCTGGAAAGAGGTGCCCTTCATCGGCGTGATCGTTCTGGCCCAGATGCAGGCGCTGGGGCAGGATCACGAGGAAACCGCCCGCACCCTTGGCGCGACCCGCTGGCAGGCCTTCGCCCATGTCCTCCTGCCGATGATCCTGCCCGGCCTGCTGGCCGCAAGCACGATCGTCTTTGCCTTTTCCTTCGGCGCATACGAGATCCCCGCCCTGCTTGGCCAGACCCAGCCCGCCGCCCTGCCGGTGCTGGCCTATCGCGCCTTCATCGACACCGATCTGGCCGCCCGCCCTCAGGCGATGGCGCTGTCGCTTCTGATC
>JAFIEN010000390.1 GCA_020832515.1 Rubellimicrobium sp.
CCATCTCCAGCACGATGTCATAGGGCACCTTGGCCTCGGCCAGCAGCACGTTCATGTGCCCCGGCAGTCGCCCCGCGACCGGATGGATCGCGAAACGCACCTGCTTGCCCGCCGCCCGCAGCTTGCGCACCAGCTCGCTGACCGATTGCTGCGCCTGGGCCACGGCCATGCCGTAGCCCGGAACGATGATCACGCTGTCGGCATCGTTGAGCGCTGCCGCAACCCCGTCGGCATCGATGGCGATCTGTTCCCCCTCGACCACCTGCTGCGGCCCCGAGGTATTGCCGAATCCCCCCAGGATGACCGAGACGAAGGACCGGTTCATCGCCTTGCACATGATGTAGGACAGGATCGCCCCGGAAGAGCCCACCAGCGCCCCCACCACGATCAGGAGGTCATTGGACAGCGAAAAGCCGATCGCTGCGGCCGCCCAGCCCGAATAGCTGTTCAGCATCGAGACGACGACCGGCATGTCCGCCCCGCCGATCCCCATGATCAGGTGGTAGCCGATGAAGAAGGCCAGCAGCGACATCAACACCAGCGTCCACGACCCCGCCCCCCCGAGATAGGCGCCAAACAGCACGACAGACAGCGCCAGCGCGCCCGCATTCAGCAGGTGCCCACCCATCAGCTGCCTCGCCTTCGTCTCGATCGAGATCGAGGTCGCGTCCTTGGCCACCGGCCCGGAAAGCTGCAGGAAGGTCAGGGCCGGCGCAAGGTTGGGGACCATGAAGACGACCGAACCCGCCAGCTTCAGAAACGCGATGATCGATCCGGTGAAAGTGACCGCGCCGATGAACACACCGAGGAAGACCTCGATCTGCAGCACGGTGATCTCGGCCGCATCCTTGGCCGCAACCTTCTTGGCAAAGCCGCCGAGGGCTGCCAGGGCCTCGCTGTCGCCCGCCGCCTGCATCGCGGCCACGCGCACCATCTCGGCCTCGGCATTGAAGCCGATCAGCACGGCGGCAAGCCCGACAAGGCTGTGCATCGCGGCGACGAGTTGCGGCATCTCGGTCATCTGCACGCGCTGCGCGACGCCCACCCCCAGCACCGCGCCCGCAGCGATCAGGATCAGCGACAGGAACCAGTTGCCCTGCCCCGGCCCGATCAGCGTGGCAACGACCGCCAGCGCCATGCCCGCGATGCCGTACCAGACGGCGCGCTTGGCGCTTTCCTGCCCCGAAAGGCCACCGAGCGAGAGGATGAACAGGACCGCCGCAACGACATAGGCGGCCGTGGTGAAACCGTATTCCATTCCGACCGCTCCTTCAGGATTTCTGGAACATCGCCAACATCCGGCGCGTCACCAGGAAGCCGCCGAAGATGTTGATCGCCGCCATGAAGACCGACAGCATCGACAGGATCACCACCAGCGCATTGCCCGATCCGATCTGCATCAGCGCGCCCAGGATGATGATCGACGAGATCGCATTCGTGACCGCCATCAGTGGCGTGTGCAGCGCGTGGCTGACGTTCCAGATGACCTGGAAGCCCACGAAGCAGGCCAAGACGAAGACGATGAAATGCTGCAGGAAGCTGGTCGGCGCGACCGCGCCCACAACCAGCATCAGAAACGCCCCCGTCCCCAGAAGCGCGACCTGGTTGCGGGTCTCGAGCCTGAACTGGGCCACCTCGGCCGCGCGCTTTTCCTCGGGCGTCAGCTCCTTGGGCTTTTCCTTGGGCTTGGCGGCGGCGATGGCCTGCACCTTGGGCGGCGGTGGCGGCCATGTGACCTCGCCCTGATGCGCGACGGTTGCGCCCCGGATCACGTCATCCTCCATGTTGTGGACCACGACGCCATCCTTGGCGGGCGTCAGATCCGTCATCATGTGGCGGATGTTGGTGGAATAAAGCGTCGAGGCCTGGCTCGCCATGCGGCTGGGGAAATCGGTGTAACCTACGATGGTCACACCATTGTCGGTCACGAATTTCTCGTCCGGCAGCGTCAGGTCGCAGTTGCCGCCACGCTCGGCGGCAAGGTCCACGATCACCGAGCCCTGCTTCATCATCGCGACCATGTCCTCGGTCCACAGTTTCGGCGCGGGCCGGCCCGGGATCAGGGCGGTGGTGATGACGATGTCCATCTCGGGGGCAAGCTCGCGGAACTTGGCCAGCTGCTTTTCGCGGAACTCGGGGCTCGAGGGCGCGGCATAGCCGCCGGTGGCGGCCCCGTCCTGCGACGCCTCGAATTCGAGGAAGACGAAATTCGCCCCCATCGATTCGATCTGCTCGGCCACTTCGGGGCGCACGTCGAACGCATAGACGATCGCCCCCAGCGAGGTCGCCGTGCCGATGGCGGCAAGCCCCGCCACGCCCGCTCCCACGACAAGCACCTTGGCGGGCGGCACCTTGCCCGCGGCCGTGACCTGCCCGGTGAAGAACCGGCCGAAATTGTTGCCCGCCTCGATCACCGCGCGGTAGCCCGCGATATTGGCCATCGACGACAGCGCATCCATCTTCTGCGCGCGGCTGATGCGGGGGACCATGTCCATCGCGACCACGGTCGAGCCTGCCGCCGTCGCCGCCTCGAGCAATTCGGGGTTCTGCCCCGGCCAGAAGAACGAGATCAGCGTCTGCCCCTTGCGCAGAAGGCCCATCTCGGCCTCGTCGGGCTGGCGCACCTTGACCACGATCTCGGCCTCGGCCCAGAGCGTGGCGGCATCGGGAACCACGCTCACCCCCGCCTCTGCATAGGCCGCGTCCGGAAAGCCCGCCATCTGGCCCGCACCCGCCTCGATCAGGCAGTCATGGCCCAGCTTCTGCAGGTCCCGCGCCGAGGCGGGGGTCATCGCGACACGCGCCTCGCCGGCGAACGTTTCTTTCGGTGCACCTATCTTCACGGGCTTTCCCCCTTGCGGATTCCGATCTGCCGGACGGTTGCTTATAGCGCGCAAGAATATTTCACAACCCGCGCCGTGCGGCGACGCTTGATTTCCGCGCCCGCACGGCCGGCGGCCTAGATCCAGCGCCGGACGTCGCGTTCGTAGCGGGCGAAATCCATGCGGAACTTGCGGCGGAGGCGGTCCTCCTCGGGCAGGATGAAACGGCGCTCGATCAGCCAGACGAAGACCGGCAGAAGGGGCAGCGCAAGAGGCGCGTCAAACCGCAGGATCAGCCCCGCGAGGACCAGCGCATCGCCAAGGTAGATCGGGTTGCGCGTCCGTTTGAAGATGCCCGAGGTCACGAGATGATCGGCATCGCGGTGCGGCACGACCGTGGTGCGCGACTTGCGCATCTCGATCACCGCAAGCCCCATGAGGACAAGGCCCCCGCCGACAAGCAACCCGCCGACAAGCTGCGCCCACATCCCGCCGAAGCCAAGCAAGAACGGGTCCGTCTCTGCGATCCACCACGTCGCCGCGACAAAGCCCAGAAGCCAGACCGGCGGAAGATCGACCCATTTGACTGCCGACATGAGGGCCCCCTGACTGCGCCTTGCGATGGCATGTTGCCGCACATAGGATGCGCCGTGAACTGTCACTGTCAACGCGCCGGATGAAGGCGGCCGGGGGCGTACCCGCCCTGGCTGCAAGGCATCGTGCAAGCACCGCGCAGCCCCGAAGGACCCGGCATGACCGATTTCGCCGGCACCAAGGCCATGTTTCCCCTGCCCGAGGGTGTGATCTATCTGGACGGGAATTCGC